>CAMBUC010000079.1 GCA_945871045.1 uncultured bacterium | reverse complement strand
CCGTTTGCAATTGCATAACGGATCGCTTCTTTACGGTCAATGATCTCTACATATGCCCCGTCTGTTTTTCCGATGCCCACCTTGATATCATCAATGATCGCCTGGGGTTCTTCATTTCTGGGATTGTCAGAAGTGATGATCGTCAGATCTGCCATCTTGCCGCTGACTTCGCCCATCTCATAACGGCGCAGTCTGGAACGGTTGCCACCGCAGCCAAAGAGACATACCAGTCTGCCCGGATCGTATTCCTTCAAAGTAGAAAGGAGGCTCTCTAAACTCATTGCGTTATGTGCATAATCGATCATCAGCGTAAAATCATCGGATACTTTGATGATCTCAATACGGCCTTTTACCTTTGCCGCACGAAGGGCTGAGCGGATATTTTCAGTCGTTACATTGAAATGATGACAGACTGCGATGGCGGTTAGTGAGTTATATACACTAAAACGTCCCGGCACATGGATCTCTACCGGACAGTCCACCAAACCCTTTGCATGATATTTCACACCGAGATATCCTTTTCCCTTGATGAGTTCCATCTCAGTAGCACAAAGATCTGCCTGTTCCGAAAAACCGTAGGTCTCCACTTGACAGGTATGGCCTTTTAACAGTTCTTCCACATGCGCATCGTCTGCATTGACAATGCCGAGCCTGCACTGGCGAAACAGCATGGCCTTACACTGTAAATAATCCTCAAAAGAAGCATGTTCATTCGGTCCGATGTGATCCGGCTCAAGGTTTGTAAAAATGCCGATATCAAACACAAATCCTCCCACACGATGCAGCATCAGTCCCTGAGAGGAAACTTCCATAACAACCGCATCTAATCCGGCATCCACCATCTTTCGGAAACTTTCCTGCACCACATAGGATTCCGGTGTCGTATTCACTGCCGGGATGTGTTCTTCACCAATGATCGTCTCGATGGTTCCGATCAGACCAACCTGATAGCCCGCATGCTCCAAAATAGACTTGATCATATAGGTCGTCGTGGTTTTTCCTTTTGTTCCCGTGATTCCGATGGTCTTTAACTGTTCTGCCGGATGTCCAAAATATGCAGCGGAAAGTTCCGCCAGCGCAAGGCGCGTATCCTTCACCCGAATGACCGTCACATGTCCGGGTACTTCAACCGCATCCTGCACAACAATGGCTGCCGCACCGGACTCACACACCTGCGAAGCAAAGGTATGTCCGTCAACCACAGCGCCCTTGATACAAACAAAAACGCTTCCCTTTTCTACCTTTCTCGAATCATAAATGAGGCTTGTCACCTCAATATCTGTACTGCCCTGCACACAGTTATATTCCATACGTTCTAAAAGAGTCTGTAAGATCATAATCATCCTCCAATCCAAAAACTGCCCTGCTTTTTCGTTTACTCCGGGACATATTCCCACATCTGTCTCCAATTATCTTATTGCTTTTTCAGACTTGGCGCAAGTAGATTTTACCCTTTTTCTTTGGAAATACCCGATGCCGGGATTCTTTTCTGCAAATGCATAATCTTTATCCAACGGGACATACTGACATCATGAAACAATCATTCCGATATCTATCCAGAAATTTCCTTGTGTGCGGGCTCACCGGCTGGTGCATGGAGATCCTCTTCACATCATTCAAAAGCCTCTGCAGGCACAACCACAAACTCCTTGGCCAGACATCCCTATGGATGTTTCCGATCTACGGCTGCGCCGCCCTCATCAAACCGTTATACAGCCTGATCGGCCGACTCCCTGCCGCTGTCCGGGGCGGCATCTATTCGGTCGGCATTTTCACCACTGAGTATATCAGCGGCTGCATGTTAAAAAAACATGGCTGCTGTCCCTGGGATTACAGCCGTGCAAAATTCAATATCCGCGGCGTCATCCGCCTGGACTACGCGCCCCTGTGGATGGGCGCAGGACTCTTGTATGAACGGATCCTTGGATGCAAAAAAACTGCCAAATAATTTCATAAACCGGACGCAATTTTTCTCTTGAATTTCACCTTTTGTTATTATATTATGGTAAAAATGCATCAAGGAGGAACTACCATGCGTCATCTTATGAGTCCCTTGGACCTTTCCGTAGAAGAATTAGATGAACTTCTGAAACTCGCGGGTGATATTGAAAAACATCCTGAGAAATATGCCCATGCATGCGAGGGTAAGAAACTTGCAACTTGTTTTTATGAACCAAGCACACGTACCCGACTTAGTTTTGAAGCTGCCATGTTAAATCTTGGCGGCAGCGTTCTTGGTTTTCACAGTGCCGACAGCAGTTCCGCTGCCAAGGGCGAAAGTGTTTCTGATACCATTCGCGTCATTTCCTGCTACGCTGATATATGCGCCATTCGTCATCCCAAAGAAGGAGCCGCTTTAGTCGCCTCCCAAAAGTCCGGGATTCCAGTTATCAACGCCGGTGACGGTGGTCACCAGCATCCGACCCAAACACTCACGGATCTGCTCACCATTTACAATTTAAAAGGACGCTGCGATCACTTAAAGATCGGTCTGTGCGGAGATCTGAAATTCGGCCGTACCGTACACTCCCTCATCAACGCCCTGATCCGTTATCCGGGTATTGAATTCGTACTTGTTTCACCGGAAGAACTTCGGGTTCCCAGTTACATACGAACCGATGTCTTAGAGGCAAATGACATTCCTTTCTGTGAGATGGAAAAATTAGAGGATGCCATCGGGGATCTTGATATTTTATACATGACCCGTGTTCAGCGGGAGCGTTTCTTCAACGAAGAAGATTATGTACGCATGAAAGATTTCTATATTTTGGATAATAAAAAGATGGCTTTGGCAAAAGAGGATATGTTAGTCCTTCATCCCCTGCCCCGTGTCAACGAAATTGCCATTGAAGTGGATGATGATCCGAGGGCCGTTTATTTCAAACAGGCGCAGTACGGCGTTTATGTCCGAATGGCACTCATCCTGACATTACTGGGCATCAAAGTTGATTCGTAGGAGGTAAATGAAATGTTGAATATCAGTGGAATCCATGAAGGATTCGTTTTAGATCATATCCAGGCCGGCATGAGCATGCGTATCTATCATGACTTAAAACTGGATCGTTTAGATTGTACCGTTGCGATCATCAAGAACGCCAAAAGCAATAAAATGGGCAAAAAAGATATCATCAAAGTAGAATGTCCCGTGGACGCATTGGATCTGGATATCTTAGGATTTATCGATCACCGCATTACGGTAAACGTGATCAAGGATGACGTGATCGTGGAGAAAAAAATCCTTCATCTGCCCAAAGAAGTTCACAACGTCATCACCTGTAAAAACCCGCGCTGCATCACTTCCATCGAACAGGAACTGGAGCAGATCTTTGTGCTGACGGATGAAAAACATGAGGTGTACCGCTGCAAATACTGTGAAACAAAATATAAAAATTAAAGTTTTGAATGAAAAAAGAAAGATGTATTTTCTGCCAAAGTGCCCGTGAGGCAAAATGACAGATAAATACATCTTTTTATTTCTAAAAACGACAGGCAAGGGGATTACAGCAGCAATTGCACAACAGATTCATCAGGCACAGACTCAGGCAAAAACTGTTTCCTGCATAGGGTCTGGTATAACTGCGTCCCATATTGCTGTACCAGTCGCCGCCGTAATTCATCTGCTGTTCAAACGCACGATACTGCAGATTGTTCGGCTCCATTGCACAAGCCTGTGCGATATGTTCTTTTGCCGTCACATTATTCCCCGCGCCGGCATTTGCCATGGCACTGTAATAGTACCATTTGGAAGAACGGTTTTTGATATTGGACAGAACATTGAGCGCCTCACGATAGCAGCGATGGTTGATATAATTTGCTGCGGCCTGAAGTTCGATCTCATCGGTATCGGAAGAACCTGTGCTTCTTGCCCCGCCATAAGCGCCGCCGTACGCATTTCCTCCAAATCCACTGAAATTTCCATAAAAGCCGCCCTGACTGCTACCGCCAAAACTATCGTAACTATAGCCCTGCTGCTTTTCCTTCATGATCTGATCGTAGGCCTGCTGCACTTCCTTAAATCGCTCTTCCGCCTGCGCTTTATTCGGATTGTTGATATTTGCATCCGGATGATATTTCCGGCTTAAATTTCGATATGCTTTTTTGATGTCATCATCACTGGCACCCGGTGATACACCCAGTACCTCATATGGATTTGCCACTGTCTTATTTTCCCTTTTTTAGATTTTTTGTTCGTTTTGTCGCTGCTGCTTTCTTTTCTTTCAGTTCCTTCTTCTGACGTTTTAACTGCACATACTCATACCTTGTCCACACGCCGGAGTAAAGCACATTACGGAGGATATCCGCATGCTGAAGGATCGGCAGTCGTTCGAATGACTTTGCACACTCTGCCATCATACTGGTCAGCAGTTGTTTGCAAAAGATCTCATACTCGTCACTGCCTGCCATCTCCGATAAGATATTGTACTTTTTGTTTTTCTCATCCTTTTCGCGGTCTTCATAGGCATCCATAAGATAAATGAACTTTCCCATATAAAACCCAAAACACCGCAATTCTTCCGACCATTCATCCTGTTTCCAATCGAACAGTTCCGCCAGCATCTGACCGGTCAGACCTGCCACCAGATCAATGTTTTTCTCCTGTCCGGATTCTGCTGCCGCCAACTGTTCCAAATAATTCTCCAGTGCTTGTAACTGCCTCGGATAATTGGCTGCAATGCGCTCATAATCATCATGAAGGGCTTTGACAAGCATCTTTTTTGTTACCGAATGCTCGTCCCTCCAGTCATCCAGCGAATTGTGATAGGACAACAGGATATTCATATCCGCAGCATATCGGGTTGCATCGTTGATCCAGACATTCTGCTTGTTGCCCGGATGCCTCACACAGCTGAATGCCTCGCAGGTGTTTTCCAGTTCATACAGACCACTCAGTAAAATGATCAAAAAGGTCATATCATAATTCAGGAGCATCTGACCTTTTTTCCCGCAGTTCTGTTTTAACTGCTGACAGAGCCCGCAATAATACGCCTGATAAGTGATCTGATTCTCTTCTGTTAACTCTTTCGTATTCGCATGAATATATCCAAACATAAAAACCTCTCAACAGTTCCATACCTTCGCAGATTCGGATCCAAGCCAAACCATTCAACCGCTCAGATCAACTTCTGCGGACAAATTCCATCTTACACTTGGGACAGGTAATACAGATCTTTCCATGTCCTTTTGGCACGCGAACCTTCTGGCTGCACTGCGGGCATTTATAAAAATGATAGATCTTGCGCTGTTCAAACTGCACTTTTGCCTTTTGACGCTTTACCGCCAGCCCATAGCGCCAATTTAAGAACTTCTGATTCTGGGCACTCATCTTTGCGATATTTCTGGAAAACATGCGGTAATAGCAGTAAACAAGCAGAGCGATTCCCACAATATAAAAAATTGTCCAACGTGTAAATAGCGATAACACTAGAAATACTAATGAAATGCCAAGATATACCCGGGACAATTGGTCATTGCCATATCTGCCATACATAAACTGCTGCACTCTTTCTCGAAACTTCATGATCACACCTCTTCATTTTATGACAGTCTGTCATAGATTATAGATATAACAGGTATGTTAAATCCTTTCACATGCTTCGTCAATAAAAGAACAGCAGATTTAATACTTTTTTAATATTATTGATACAATTCAAATGGTTAAGCAGAACGATAAGCCGGGTTATGTCGTTGAATGATCATCTATCTAGGACGTATGTTGCCATACGCCTCAAGCGACCTACCTGAAGCTGGCGGGCCACGTCATCGCTTCGTTCTGGTCTTGCTTCGGATGGGGTTTACATGGCTACGGCTGTTACCAGCCGCACGGTAGTCTCTTACACTGCCTTTCCACCCTTACCACTGCGCGCAGTGGCGGTATATCTCTGTTGCACTGGCCTGGGAGTCACCTCCACCGGACGTTATCCGGCATCCTGCCCTGTGAAGCCCGGACTTTCCTCACCTGCGGTCTTTCGACACTTGCAGCCGCGATCATTTGTCCTGCTTAACCGAATTTTAATTATGCCATCTTTTGTGCGCAAATGCAAGGGAATTTTACACGTTAAAACAACTACCTCCGATGAACTCCCTTACCAGCGAATTGTGGTGGATGTTCTCGCTGGGGATCGCAAGGAAATAGTCGAGGATCTTCAACAGCCGCTTTGCCTCCACATACTCCGGCGCATCCTTGGGAATATTGAAAAGTAATGGTTCTGCATAGGTCTTAAGTACCGCCAGTTCATAAATCAAAGCAGAATTAAAAATATAATCAGCCGCTTCCTGGAACGGGAAGATATATTTTTCTTCCCCTCTTCGCACAGAGTCCCACATAGCGATCGTATCCTGTGCAGTTGTATTTCTGGTTCTGGCATCGCGGACAATGCGACGGAGCAGCCTTCCATCCGTTGTCGGCAGCGCATTATGCTCGTCGATCGCCAGCTGCGTCAGCGCACTGATATAGATCTTAAACTTGCTCTCCTGGGGCAGCGAATAAGATAACCGGTCATTTAATCCGTGGATTCCCTCGATGACCAAAACATCATCCGGTCCTAACCGCATATATTTCCCGCGATATTCCCGTTTTCCGGTCTTAAAATTAAAGATCGGCAGTTCCACACGCTCACCTGCAAGAAGCGCAGACATATCCCGGTTGAACAATTCCACATCCAGTGCCTCCAGACACTCGAAGTCATAATTGCCGTTTTCATCCCGGGGAGTCTTGTCACGATCCAGATAATAATCATCCAAAGGAATCGGATGCGGCTTCATGCCAAGCGCTGATAAATGAATCGACAAACGATGGGAAAACGTCGTTTTTCCCGAAGAGGAAGGACCTGCGATCATAATAAACTTTTTATTTCCTGCGTGTGCAATGATGTCCGCCAGATCCCCGATCTGTGCCTCCATCTGTGCCTCCTGCATGAGCATAACATCTTGAATGCGCCCGGTAGCGATGGCCTCATTGAGTTCCCCGATGTTTTTCACGCCCATCTTCTCGCCCCACAAGCAACTGGCACGCTGCGTTTCAAACAATTTGTCAGAAGGCTGAAACGCCTTGACAATGCCGGTCTTTGCATCCGGATAAAGCAGCACGAATCCATGACTATAACAAACCAGGTCAAATTGTTTCACATAACCGGTGGAAGGCAGCATATACCCATAGAAATAATCACGGTAACCATCTAATTCGTAAATATTTACACGGGAACTGCGGCGATATCCGAACAACTTCTCTTTATCGGTCATGCCAAGGTCATGAAACAGTCTGACTGCATCAACAGTGGAACGATTTTCCTTATGGATCGGAAGATCTGCTTGTGAAAGTCGCTCCATCTGTTCTTTGATCTCCTTTAATACTTCCCCGGTCACCGCCAGATCCCCGCCGGTCAATTCACAATACTGTCCATTTCCGGTGGTTTGAAGCACACGAACCCGAACGCCCTTTTTTCCATAGAGATCATGGATGGCTTTCTGCATCAGCAGGCACACGCTGCGCCTGTATGCCTTTATTCCCGGCTTTTCTGTGACTGTCACAAAAGACAGCGTACCGTCTTCTTTTACTTTTTTATTCAATTCACGTAATCTTCCGTTAAAATAAACGAGAACAATCTGCTGTTCATCATCCTTTTGATAGTCTTTTACAATCTCCTCAAAAGTCGTTCCGATCTCATAAACAACCTCTTCGTCCCCGATCTTAATCTTACTCATAAAAACACCTCGCAATTCTATTTGTCGTACCGGAGCCGAAGTTTCCTATACGATAAAAAAAGGATCCTTGCGCGGCTGCGCAAACACTTCGACTCCCTTTATATGCGCTTTCACATAGGCTGCCATGTAATCAATAAAAATATGTTCCACGCCATAATGACCGGCATCAATGATGCTCAGTCCCTGCGCCACTGCATCAATCCCACTGTGATGATCAATGTCTCCCGTAATGAGCACCTGTGCACCGGCCGCGATGGCATCCCCAATGGTACTTTTTCCGGAACCCGGGCAGATGGCAACGCGCCGGATCGCATCTGTTCCGGCGTCAAATACTTTTACGGCATCCAGACCAAATCCATCTTTGACAGCCGCACACAGTTCGCCCAATGCCTTCGGCTGGGCAAAGGTTCCCACAACACCGATTCCGTAAGTCTTTCCATCACGCTCAAATGCGTCTGCAAGCACATGCTCCACAGTCAGTCCGATCCGCTCTGCTGCCAGATCTCCCATTTTTGATGCATCAAAATTTGTATGCATTGCATAATAACTCATCTGTGCGCGCAGCAGTTCTACCACGCGCGCACTGATAAAATGATCACAGTTCACCTTCTTTAGCGGCGAAAAAATGAGGGGATGGTGCGTGAGTAGAAGTTCTGCTCCCACTTCTTTTGCCTGGGCGATGGATGTCTCATCTGCATCCAGCGCAATAAACACCTTTGTGACTGTCTGCATCCTATCTCCCACCAGAAGTCCCACATTATCCCAACTCTGGGCAAAGTCCTCCGGTGCCACTTTCTGCAGTTCTGTGATCATATCATTCAATATCATATGAATATCCGCCCTCT
>CAMBUC010000078.1 GCA_945871045.1 uncultured bacterium | reverse complement strand
ACACACCTCCAGCGCTTAGCCTGTCCTTCGAAGGCAGTCCCCCACATGTCTGATCAACACGCCGGAAAACATGCTCTCGATATCATAAACGACCATGCCGATCGTCTTGGTTTTATTCGTCACAAGCCCTCTGGCAATTTCATTCACTTCATAATGAAGGTCTTGAATCGCCGCTTCGATCTTTCGCTTGTTTTCAGGTAATACATTCCCACCATTCAAATATTTTGAAATGGTGGCCAGAGACAAACCCGTCCGTGTTCTGATATCGCGTATAGTCGCTGCCATGTCCCATCCTTTCTGCCTCACGCACCGAACGTCTTCGCGAAACGGTACGCCTTTGTTCGTTTTTTATTATAACGATTGGAAAATGATTTGAACAGTGATATAATGGTAAAAAATATTGTAAAATATTCACCAATCCGACAAGGAGCAACAATGAAATATATCGAGTATAAAGAGCAGAGAAAACACGGAACCTTTAACTTTCCCATTGCGTTTTACCACGAGCAGCCCCGCAGCCCGCGTTATCACATGACATATCACTGGCACAGAGAGTATGAGATCATTCGTATCGTATCGGGAAGTTTCCATTTGACCATCAGCAACGAGACACATACCTATCATGCCGGAGACATTATTTTTATCACAGACGGTGTCCTGCACGGAGGAACACCGGTGGACTGCGCATATGACTGCATTGTGTTCGACCTTCAGGTACTGATGAAAGATAATCATGCCTGTGCAAAAGTCATTCAGGATATTACCGATCATAAAATTTTGATCCATAATCTTTTATCTGCACATGATGACAACATCTGCGCGTTAGTGGAAGGTTTATGCTGTGCACTTTCATCAAGGCTTACCGGCTATGAATTTAAAGTTCAGGGATTCCTGTATCAGATTCTGGGCACCATTCTGGAAAAACATTTATATGAAGAAAATCACAATGATGCTGTCGTTAACGAGCGGTTAAATTCCATCAAGAATGTGCTTGCCTATATTTCGGAGAATTATTATAATAACATCAAGTTAGAGCATCTTGCCAAGATCGCCGGCATGAACGAAAAATATTTCTGCCGCTATTTCCGCGGCATGACGGAGCGCACGCCCATCGACTATCTGAACTATTATCGTATCGAATGTGCCTGCGAGATGCTTTCTACCAAGGACATTTCCATCAAGGAAGTCGCTTTGTCATGTGGTTTTAATGACGAAAGTTACTTTATTAAGACCTTTCACAAATACAAGGGCATCACGCCCAAGCAATTTATAACATCAGAATTTTAACAGAACACAGGAGGAAGGATTCCAATGATAAGAAAGAAGATTTTAGGGTTCTGTCTTGCCGTTTCCGTTGCCGCTGCATGCATGATTGGCTGCGGAAGCAAAACAGCAGCCTGCCCGTTCTCGGAACTGACATGGAAAAACAGTGTATCTGACATGGAAAAACTGGAAGGCACCGAGCACGAAACGTATGATTCCGTTTACGGCGGCACCACCTACACCTATCCCAAAGAGTTTGAAGGTGTTTCCGGAACGGTCAAATACATGTACGACGCAGAAGGCAACCTCGCCAGCATCGCGTGGGCATACGGTTCCGATGACGCCGAGGAACTTCGCGAACTATACGGCTCGATCCATTCCGACCTTGTATCTGCACACGGAGAAAGCGGATATAACACACAGGAAGACACGAATTACGGAGATGTGTGGTATCTGAAAGAGGGCAATATCATTGTAAGCGCAATGATCACAGACAGCCAGAAAGCACTACAGTACGCTTACATCAGTCCCAGTCATTCCACACCCAAAGAAGACGTAAAATAAACTTACAGATAAAAAAGAATGCGCTTTGCGCATTCTTTTTTATTCAAACACTTCTTTGATGCTGCTGTAATGAAGGAAAATGCCTTCCTTAGCAAATTTTTTGATCTGTTCTGTATCCGCAAGCATCCAGCCGGCCGTTTCCTCTGCCTGAAGATGCAGGTCTGCTTCCGTAAAATCACCGGTAAACCGATAAATATCCACAAAATAGTTATCCTTTTCTTCCGGATTATCTCTTTTATAGGAGAATAGATATCCGCCCTCCCATCCGGATACATCCAAACCGGTTTCTTCGCGCACTTCACGTAAAACCGCTTCCTCCGAAGTCTCACCGGCCAGAACACCGCCGCCGGACACTTCCCACCAGCCCGGAGCCCATGATTTTGTCATCACGCGTCTGGTGATCAGATACCGTCCATCCCTGTGACGCACCACGCCCAGTACAGTCAAATGATAATCTCCCGGCTTCATGTTCCAGTCATTGCGTTTCATGGTTCTCCCGGTAAGTTGTTTGTTTTCATCATAAATATCCCATAACTCGTCTTTCATTGTTCACTCTCCATTACATCCATTTCATCAGTATTTCTTTTAATTCCCCGATCTGAAGCGGCTTCGTGATAAAACCATTCATCCCGGCACGGAGCGCTTCCTCCTCACCTTCACCGGCCGGCAATGTCGTCATGGCAATGACAGGCACGTTTGCCACATCCTCGCGCTTCATATTGCGGATCATTTGTGTCGCGATATAACCATCCATGACAGGCATCTGAACATCCATAAGGATCAGATCAAAATATCCTTCCGGTACTTCTGCCATGCGGAGAACTGCCTGCTGTCCGTTGTCCACCCGTTCAATCTCCATGCCTGTCATTCCAAGTACCTCAGCGGCTATCTCTCCGCTCAGTTCATGATCCTCCACAATCAGCGCCCGTTTATCCGAATAGTCTGCATTCGCAAAGTCTTCACTCTGCACGCCATTTTTTTCTGCCGGCGCCGTGGTTTTGTCTTCACGCTTCTGCAATTTGAGATAAATTGTCACACTGACTTTCGTTCCACTGCTCGGTTCACTCTCTAACTGGACAGAACCCGACATCAGTTCTGCCAGATTTTTTACAACCGGCAGCCCCAGACCGATCCCTTCCACCGCACAGATCCGTTCATCATTCACTGCTCGTTCAAAGGGTTCAAATGCGCGTTTCACCATTTCGGCTGTCATCCCGATTCCATTGTCTTCAAAAACGAATAGATATTTACCGGCAGATCGGATATCGGATGCAAGTTCTGTGACAGTCACAGCGATCTTACCGCCCTTCGGCGTATACTTGATGGAATTTTCCACCAGATTCATGAATATCCGCTTCACCCGTAGAGGATCCCCTACTACTTTCTCATGATGCAGACGTTTGACTTCAAGTGTCAGTTGATGTTGCCTTTCATCAGCAAAGGGTTTAAGGCCTGAAATCGTCTCATTGATCAGCAGATCCAATCGGAACTTCTCCTCTGCCAGATTCGCAGATCCGGAATCCAACTGGCTCATATCAAGAATATCATTCACCATAGCCAGCAGTTGTTTGACGGAAAAATCAATCTTTGCCAGCGCATCCCGCACCCGTGCTTCGTCATGAATATATGTCTCTGCAATCGCGGTCATTCCGATAATACCGTTCATCGGAGTCCGGATATCGTGGGACATCCGTGATAAAAAGGCCTGTTTGGCAACTGCTGCCATCTTTGACCGCTCCGTTTCCAACCGCAACAGTTCCTCATTCTTCTCCAGCCGGTTCTGCAAACTGTTTTGCGCCGTCTGAATCCTGCCCATGCAACTGCAGATCTGCTGCAACTCGTCAAAATCAGTTTTGCCCACATCAAAGAAAACGTCCTTTTCCCCATCAGCAAACCGCGACAACTGATCCGCCAGCCTGCTCATCGGACGCAGCACATGCTCATTGGCATATCTGCTGATCCCGATACCGAGAATGATCATAAATACAAAGGTGACAAGCGGCATCAATACTGCCTGCGAACCCATCGGCAAAAGCTGTGATATTTTTCCGAATAACATATAGATCGCGAAGGACATGATAAACGCCGCCAACAGGTATCTGTTCATCTTTTTTTTCATCTGTCTTACCCCATTTTATCGACACTGTTTTCTTTTCTAAGGATAATCCCAAATAACTACGCTGCTTATCGGGAAACATCCGGCATTATTGTACCATATTCCAAAATAAACTGCACCTTTTTCTATTTCATATGTTAAAATATACGCAAAAAGGAGATCTTATGGAAACAAAATTTATTCATCTAAATGATCTGGTCCGGGCAGATTGCCACGACTGCCAGGGCTGCAGTGCCTGCTGCCGTGAAATGGGCGATTCCATTTTACTGGATCCATATGACGCTTATCAATTTCAAAGAAAAGAGAAACCGCTGCCTGTTTTGTTGGAAAACGGCAGCATTGCACTTACCGTGTGGGAAGGGATGATCCTTCCCCATCTTCAAATGAAGGAAACAACCCACGCCTGCTCTTTTTTAAGCACTGACGGGCGATGCAGCATTCACGATCATCGCCCGGGTATATGCCGCCTGTTTCCACTGGGGCGAAATTTTTCTGATGGTAAAATGAATTATTTTTTATTAGAAAACGCTTGCCAAAACAAGAGCCGTTCAAAGATCAAAGTCAGCAAATGGCTGGGAATAGAACCTGCCGGGGCGTATCACAACTTTGTGCTGGAATGGCATGATTTCCGCCGCGAGATGGTGAACATATTGGCAGAAGGAGAGGAAGCACAGACAAAGCAGCTGAACCTTTATCTGCTTCAAACCTTCTTTTTGGCTCCCTATGACACAACCGGCGATTTCTTTGCGCAATTCGCACAACGCACGGCACGGATCCGTGCCGCGTTCCGCGAATAACAGAGCAGACGATTCCATTATTGATCTGCCCGTTCATCCCAGTATGTGCAGTCATCTCTTCCAATAACCGCTGACGTAAACGGCGTTCCATCATTCTTCTTATAATGCTTGGTTGCGCGAAGTACATATTTTGCACCAACGAAAACGATGGGCACATTAAAGTACACGATCATGATATTTCCAAGATCCGAGAATGCCCACAGATTGCCCAGTTCCAGACCTGCAATATTGCAAAGGATACCGAATGCTGCCACAAATAATGCAATGATACGAATCACATTGATGAATGTTTTATCCTTGCGAATACGATTTGCCGCGATCTCCGAAAAACTGATCATTCCCAGCAAACAGGTATAGGCAAACATGCAGAAACACAAGGTGACAAGAAATGTCATCACCGCATTCATGGCTGTTCCCGGGGTAAGAACTGCAATGGATTCCGTAAACTTCGGTAATTTATCAAGTTCGGCCCACTGTGCTGCATTCGGGCCGTCCCAGCAATGCGCCATGACAACCACAAACCCGGAAAGGGTACAGATAATGATCGTGTCAAGGAACACACCGATGGAAGCGAGGACTCCCTGTTCGCAGGGGTGTGTTGCATCTGCTGCGGCAGCGGACATGGTGATCGTACCCTGACCGGCCTCATTCGACATCAGGCCTCTCTTCACGCCCTGTGCCAGAACTGTACCGAATACACCGCCAAAAAATGCTTCCGGCTGAAATGCGCCGGAAAATACTGCCTGAAAGAAGTAGGGTATCAACCGGAAATTTAACACAATGAGCACCAGCACGGTTGCAACATATAAAATCGCCATAACCGGGACCATCTTATCCGTCCATTTGGTAACTTTCTTGATCCCGCCAAATACCACCAACGCCGTAATGACAATGATCAGCGCACCGACTATGTAATAAAATACGGAATCCGCAGCAATGGCAGTGCCCGTCGCAATCTCTGCCATTCTTCCAATGGAAGATACAACATTAAATCCCTGCGCCGGCAGACAGCATAGTGCGTAAAGAATATAAAGGACCGACAGAAATACCCCGATCCAAACTTTATTCTTCAACAGTTTCCTGCCATAAAAAGGAAGACCACCGACGAACTCATCGTTCTTTTTCTCTTTGAAGATCTGCGCGAGAACACTCTCCATATAAGCAACAGACATTCCAAAAAACGCAGACACCCACATCCAAAACAGCGCACCCGGGCCTCCCACTGCGATCGCACCTGTAACACCAAGGATATTACCGGGCCCCACACGCATCGCCGAACTTAGCAAAAATGCTGCCAGCGGCGAAATCCCGGTCTCCACCCTGCGCTTCTGCGCCATGATCCCGATTCCTCTTTTAAACTGCGTCACCTGCATAAACCCGATCCGAAAACTAAAATAAATACCTGATCCAAGAAGTACGATGATCGCAAACGAGAAGTTACCTAACACGGGAATCGATGCATACCACCCAATGTTTGTGGGAAAATCCCATAAAAAATCAGATAGCGGCCCGATAAATGAAAAAATGTTATTGATCGCTTCAA
The DNA here is from genome assembly GCA_945871045.1 of uncultured bacterium. Classification (GTDB taxonomy): domain Bacteria; phylum Bacillota; class Clostridia; order Lachnospirales; family Lachnospiraceae; genus W0P33-017. The sequence continues at coordinate 2,300 of CAMBUC010000078.1, read as the reverse complement.
AAATCTTCTGCATAATGCCTCTCCTCTCATAGATGGCTTTACCTTATATAATGCAATCACAGGAAAATGTTTACTATCTATTCATATTTGGCTTTTTTCATTAAAAAGCTTTAAAATCATAGCGATAAGGTATCTCTCCTTTTTCACCATACAGATTCTCATATAATTCACCCCAAAGCTGCGCAAAAGAGTCCTCTCCTTCACGTATATCTTCGATCACAAGGCCACCGTCTTTTTCCAGAAGTTCATACGCCTTTTGATCTTCTCCCGTCCGATGCAGTGCAGAAATATAATAGAATGCCAGTTTGCCCACTTTTTGTATCTCCGGGTTCTGATGTTCTACAAAATCAATGATTTCCATATTTGCATTGCAAAGGTGCAGCAGTTTCAAACCCTCTTTCAAAAATGAAACATTTTTATTCTCCAATTTCAGACCCCGGAGCACCCACTGTACCGCTTCCGTGTCTTGTTTTAACATGATACAGGTACTAGCCATACCATGACATACCCAGGCACTTTCTTCCAACTCCCATGACCGGCAGAAAAATGTCTTCGCCTTTTCATACTGTTCTTCTTGGAAGCAGCCCAGACCCGCCTGATAAAAGGCATACCAGTTTTCTTTGTTTTCACGATCCAATGTTCCAATTAAAAATTCCAGATTCTCGCCATCGATCATACATTGATCCGGTATTTTGTCAGCAGAAGGCTGATGCAGGATTCCTGTGTCAAAAAATTGTTTCCATTTCTTTAAAGACTCTGATCTCTGCACAAATTCCAAATGATTCGAATACTTCCACCCTTCTGCCAATGCACCGTATTCGCTTCCCAACATCTCTAGTTTCGCTCCCTGTTTTGCCATAGAAGAAGTATTTTTCAAAAGTTGTTCCATCTGCTCGGGACATTTTGATTTCTGCAGTATTTCTGTCAGCGTTTTTTCTCTTTCTTCATGCGAACCTTCTTTTACATGCTTTGGAAGGGAAACTGCTCCATACTGTTCCAGCCATTCCCACGCTGTATGGGGCGCCATCGGAATACATCCATATTGTGTTTTCGCAAGACCCGCCTGTATTTCCAAATATCTTCCTGCTTTGTCTGTTAAGAATTCCTGCCAATGATCAGATGCCTGACAGCTTCCCCATGAAAAAAGTTTGCGGCTTCTCAGCCTTTTTGTTGATCTTTGTAAAAGTCCGTATCCGTCTTTGTTTAAGTTCGCGATATACTTGGGTTTTCCCTCTTCAATTTCAAAAAAATAATCTACAGAAAACGGGATTTTCTTGTAATCTGTAACGTCAATCCCATCCACCATCGGAATGGACACTTTGATCACGTCGCCATCCCGATTCGTGAATGCCTTGTCTGCCGGAACTACGATGCATCCATCCTCATATTCCGGAACAGCTATATTGCTCCACCAATACATCGGAACCACCTGTTCGCTTTCATTGACAATCCGCATTCTGCAGTTTAAAAAGCGATCCTCCTCTTCCAACCAAAAATCCATCTGGTAGGGCACTTTTCTGATTCTTTCATATTCATACATGCGAAGAACCGGCGCACCTGTCTCCGTTTCCGTAACTGCCACATACATCGGTGAAGTGGTCAGGGGCGTATGGCCGATAATTCCAAGATTCCATTCCACACCTCCGCTAAACCATGCATTTCTCGTAGCCAGATTACTGAATCTGATCACATCGTTTGTATAAAGAAGATTGATCCCTGTGGTCTTATCCCACAATTCCCACAGTCTTCCGCCATATTCCGGCAGAAAAACCGCTTTTAGATATTGATTTTCCAGAACTGCCGTTTCCACGTCTTTTTCCTTCAGTTCCCGCGTGTAACTGTTAAATTGCCTGTATGGATAGGTATTGTTCCTTCTTCCGTAGCCTTCATAGATTTCATCGTCCTCCGACAAATGAAATTCCAGATGATTTTGTAAAACATACTCTCCTAACAGATCCGGTACGCAGCATTCTTCACCTAAATCAGCAACTCTCATCCGTTTTTTTTCCATTCGTAATTCCGACATACATTTTACCTCGCGCTTTCGTTAGATTGTGTGATGTTTGTCTTACTAAATTTTGCTGCTACAATTATAGCACATTTTCCAAAAAGAAAAACCCCAGAAACACGGAGTTCCTGAGGTTTTGAGTCTGTTTGCTTGTATTGATCCAGTCGATTAACGCTTGCATAGTTTGCACCCTTGAAAAATAAGGGTTTTCAGAACTTTTGTGTCCTACCTGTGTTTTACACATAATCACACAAACACATTCACAATATATCAATATATCCTGATTCTTTCA
>CAMBUC010000077.1 GCA_945871045.1 uncultured bacterium | reverse complement strand
TTCCGCTCTCAAATCTTGTGATATTACTTCTTGGAATCCCTGCTCGCTTCGCCAGTTCCGCCTGTGTCATACCTTTCAGTTTCCGGCATTGAACATACTGCTCAATAACAGAATGCCGCGTATCCCGCTGTTCCACTTCTATTACGATTTTCTGTTCACCTGATGAGTAAATATAGTCCATGCTATTTCCCATAGTTTGTATCTCCTTCTTCCATATGTACGTGAAGATGTTTTTCGACTTTTTTATATTTAGAACAAAACTCTTTTCCGGCAGCATAATTTATACTATCTACACATATGAAGTCTGTCCCTCTTGTTGTTTTCACCAATAAAATATCTCCCGGAATCACCGGTTCTTTTAGAGCGTATATCCAAACATATCGCTTTTTATCCTTTTTTCTCCAGTTTCCTTTCGTAAATTTCACATGAGTTCCTATCACAATTTTTCTCAATGGTTGTCCGGATACCATTTCGCAGACGTCTACGCTGACATTATACTTTTTAGCCAGAAGATAAGATATATATCCATCCCTGAGTTGCTTATTCTCATCTACTATGATCGCATGTGGCAGTTGATGCTTCTTCTGATAATATTGTTCATAATACCACAGTTTCTCCTGGGATGGATGCGACATCATGTCTGTCTGAATCATTTCCATGGGACAGGCGTTTGTCATCTGTCCAATCTCCTTATACGCCAAAATATCCCTCAGCCAATCTGTATTCATTAATAATTCTTCCGCACGAAAAACTGCCTGATCACGATTCTGTCTGTCCACCGGAATATACATGTTCATCACACCGGAATACTTCATTCCAACAGTCAGAAGCAACTCATCTATTCGCTCAATCAACTCCTCATTTTCTGCACTCTTTTCCATATCCAGTTTCAGATACACTGTAAGACACTCATTCATTATAACATCCCCTTCCGCAAAAGAACCATATATGATACCATAAAATGTATCGTATATGATTCTTTTTGTCAAGAGAAACTTTATTCAGGTAAACTATCTTTCACACACAGCGCTCCCCATCCCAGGTGCGGGTTCGGATAGTCACTCATAGATGGCAAGCGTCTGGCGCCCTTTAACAAATAAGCCCGAATCTTTTCCCCGTAGAGATACGGATCACGTCCGGTCACGATCCCCCACTGCATGAGAAGCGCTGCTGCGCCGGTTACAAAAGGTGTTGCCATAGAAGTACCTGTCCGGGATGCATAGCCTCCGCCCGGTGCGCAGGAGAGGATGTCAACACCGGGCGCCACCAGATCCGGTTTGATCTGATCCAGTGCTCTCGTATAACCACGCCCGGAAAACGCAGCAGGCGCATCCGTGAAGGAATCATAGGCACCGACCGTGATCACGCCAAAAGCAGTAGACGGGATCGTCAGCGTTGTCTCCGGCACCGAATCTAGGAATCCGGTGGAAGTTCCGGTCACAGAACCGGCCGGAAGCCACAGGTTATAACCGCCATCCACGATCCGCTCCGGCATTAAAACGATCTGCCAAATACCGGAATCAATATACGCATTTTCTTCCGGCAAAAATTCAAAATATATTTCCTGAAACTGACTGTAGGGACTCGGCTCACCGTAATAAACCAGAACGGTCGTGTTTTCCATCCGGAACTGATTGCTTCCCGGCACCGGAGCGATCACTTCCCTTCGATTTTCGTTTGGGTGGATCAGTGTGATCGTAAACTGATCGGAATAGGATTTCCACAACTGAATGTTCAAACCGGTCTCATAATCTGCAACGGCCAGTTCAATACGCTTCTCCCTACTGCCCAGCACACCAGCGGTATGCACCCGTTTTGTGGCTTCATTTCCGCTGCCCGCAACGATATTACACTTCCAGTAACCGGCGATATCTGTCAGGTAGGTTTCCAACAAGGAAGTGCCGCTGTGGGATCCGTAGTTATTTCCAAAACTTAGATTGACTGCCAGCGGCATCAAAAGTTCTCTCGCCATTCGGATGCAGTAATCCACCGCTGTCATCAGTTCGGTTGTCCTCGGAAACGATCCGCCGCCGGGAACACCAAGTTTTACGATGATCAGTTCACTCTCATAGGCCACGCCGCGGTTTGCACCACCGGATGCCCTGCCGTTTCCGGCTGCGATGCCAGCGACATGAGTGCCGTGACCGGAGGTATCCGTCTGCGGAACCATCTGCGCTGCTGCTATCGCATCCTGTGCCTGAAGTGCATCATTGATCTGTTCGCGCGTATATTCTACGCCCTGTGAATACCCACCGGGGGCCTTTTCCTCCTCCGAGCGTGGTACGGACGTCTGATCCCACAACGCCACGATCCGCGTTGTCCCGTCTGCATTACGAAAATCAGGATGGCGGTAATCGATCCCACTGTCGATCACCGCCACCAATACACCGGCTCCTGTCAGGTTCGTCCTGCTGCCCACAGCACCTCTCCCGGTCTGCACCGGAAGCATGCAGGAGGCACGTCGACCCTGCGCCGCCTCAAAAAATAACTGTTTCGGTTTTTCAATATACTCGATCTGTGGAAGCCCCGCCAGTTGATCGATCTGCGACTCCGGCAGCCGGATGATCGCATACTCATTCAAAAGTTCCGTGATCTGCCAGTCAGGAAATTGACTCTGAAGCGGCTGTAATTCCCCGAAATACCTTACGATCACCTCCCACGTGTTGTCCTCGGGTTCAAAACCCACGGACAGTTCCGGAGAACGCATGCGCTCCTGCTCGCTGACATCAAGCGCCAGATTGAGAAGGTTTTCTATTTTTGCACTGTTCATATATTCGCGATCCTAATGATCTGTTTTATATACAGTCTATGCAGACAGACAAAAAAATCGCCCTGCCTTGGAAAGTTGTCTATTCGCCATCCTATTTTATCTTTTATATCTGTCAAACTTTGTCGATAGTCGCATTTCTTCATTTCTATGCACGTTTTGCCAGCACATCCTTCTCGTAACGCTTTACCTCTTCAAACCAATCATCGGCAGAAGTCTCACAACTCACACAATATTCTTCCCACACATCGCCAAAGGGCATCGTCTTTAACATTTCCTGACGTACCATAACTTCCGTCCAGTCAGATGCATCCTGCATCTTTTTTAAGTCCTCGTTGGGTGTACAAAGGGCTGACAAGAGTGCTTTCTGCCAACTCCTTTGTCTCATCGTCAAAAAGCACGACATGATCCGAATCCCATCTCACAGGACGCGTAATATGAAGCGCGATCTCCGGGAAAAGGTCAAAAGCGCAGGAATCTTATCCGATACAACCTCTGTCGGATGATAGTGTCCGTTATCCATCAGCGGCAGGCAGCCCTCATGGGTAGCAGCAAAGGACAGTGCAAATTCGGAATATCCTTGGCGCCATCACCCGTCCAGATATTCATTACACAGGGAACGCCTGTCTCTCTCGCAAAATATTCGGAGATGCGAATACATGCCTTTCCATGCTCGATCCAGAATCTTCTCGTTTCTTCATCCGGACTGGACAGAGTCAGCCCGTCCTTCACTTTTTCATGAGAGAAAAAGGTCGGATTGAAATCAATTCCCATCTGTCTCTGCTTTGCAAATTCTACCCATTTTGCAAAATGCTTCGGCTCAATTTGATCGCGATCGACAAATTCTCCATCCTCGAAAATTGCATAGCATGCATGAAGATTCAGTTTCTTCTTACCGGGTGTCAGTTTTAATACTTCGTCAATATCCTGCATCAGTTCTTCCGGTGTTTTTGCCTTGCCCATATAATTGCTTATATTTCTTTTGCTGCTTCATAACGTTCTTTCTGTGTCATACCTACCTACTGAAATAGATGTTACCGTTTCTCGTCTGTTTCTGCTCTAAGCATACCGAAAAACGGAGCGAAAAAAGAACACTTTTTGCGCAAAAAAGTGTCCTCTATTGCAATGCTAATCATCGGGGTTCTGCGACTTTAATCGGTATGTCCGCGGTGTCATTCCGTACTTTTTTGAAAGATCCGATGGAAATAACTGATGTTCTCATATCCCACAGCCGGTCCTATATCTATCACCGGCATGGCTGTGTATGTAAGCAGATAGGCTGCCTAGGACAGACGCTTATCCTGTACGAGATCGGTACAGGTCTTTCCGGTGTGGCGCTTGATCTCTCTGGACAGCCAGCATGTATCATAGTGAAGTTCTCCCTGTTCCAGCCAGACCTCGTTTCCGTTCACAATATGTCTGGTGTGCCCGGAGCACATGTAGATCACCTCTACATAATTATGGGTATGTGTCGGAAAATGTACGAATCTCGTATGAGGCCGAATCGTGATCAACTTTCCTTTTTCCAGAATTTTTTTGCATCAAATGTATTCTGTTCGCTATCCACATACAGTTCCCGGTCAATTTCATTTCTTCCATCTAAAATCTTTTGTTCCTCCGGCGTGATCGTTCGCAAGGTATTCAATAGTTCCTCTGTCATGTTTCACTCCTTGTATCAACTAGGGATAACATCACTTCCAGATTTCCTTCAGCCACGCATCCGCAAGCATGGGCCAGACAGCGACCTCTTCACTTGGAATATTGGATTTTAACTTCTCCTTACCGGTCTCTTCATCATAGTCAAAGGAGGTCAGGATGTGCTGTTTTGCCTCTTCGGGCAACAGGATTACGCCATCCTTCACACACTGCACGGTGCGGTTGATCTGCTCCATTGTATCCGTATCACCGTACTCGCCGTTCGCCCATGCCTCATTGGCAAGGGACAAGCCATGACTGCCTTTTGAAAAAACATGGTGTGCATGTGCGATGCCATGCTTTCTAAGCGCCTCTGCGAAAAGATAACTGTTTTCCACCGGAACTGACCCATCGGTCACAGTCTGCCAGAGAAAGCACGGTGGAGTATCATCCTTCACCTGCTTTTCCAGCGACACATAGGCAAGTTGTTCTTCTGACGGGTCATCACCCAGCAGCGCCACAAAGGAATCCCAATGTGCAAATGTTCCGGATGTAATGACCGGATAAGAAAGGATCGCCGCATCGGGGCGGTTGGAAATACCCTCATATTCCGCATCCGAAATATCGTCATAGTGTACACACAGGCTTCCGCACAAATGCCCGCCTGCAGAAAATCCGCAGATCGCCACCTGATCTGTTTTTACGCAAAATTCTTTTGAATGCTTGCGCACAAAACGCACCGCCCGTGATAGATCTTTTAATGGCTGATCGAGGAGCGGTACTGCTCCCAGAAGATTCGTCGTATAAGTACAGACGAAGGCCTGATAGCCCTTATCATAAAATGCTCTTGCCACGATCTCACCTTCCGTCGGTGATACGATACGGTATCCTCCTCCGGGCACGACGATCATTGCAGGCCGCTCCTGCTCATCCTCATGAAGAAAGGTCACAATGTTCGGCACAAAACCAAATGCCATCGAATAAGTATATTCAGTTTCTTTCCATAGAATAAATCGCTGTTTTCGCATGTGCTGCCTCCCAATATTCATCAATTAAGTCAGATGCAAAACACCGCATACAGCGGAACAGAACGGATCTGATCCACCATTCCAAAGTTACGCGTAGAAATCCGGATACTATAGGCCGGGTGATATTTCTCCCGATAAACGTTTAGGCTCTTTGCCTTTACATGGTCTCCTGCCTTGCATTCTACCGGTATCACATGATCGTCACGTATAATGAGAAAATCAACCTCCGCCTTTCCATCAGATTCCCAATACAAAAGTTCATAGCCTTTGCTCTTTAAGGCACAGGCAACATAATTTTCCGCATAAATCCCACGAAATCGTTCTGATTCCACACTCATCAAACGATCCAGATTCATCTGCGTCCGCGCAGACAAGAGCCCTGTATCGCTGTAATACAGTTTGAAAGCAGATAAATCCAGAAAAGCAGACGGCGGCATAAACCCCTGTGTGCATTTCACGCATTTATTTACAATTCCTGCCCGAATGAGCCAGTCGATCGAATCCCCATATTGGGAAGCGCGCGCACCGCTTTTGATCAGTTTGTATTGGAATTTCTTGCTTTCTTTCGCCAGCTGCGACGGAAGAGAATCATATGCCGCAAAAATCCTTACTGATTCGCCCTCCTTTGCATATTTTGTCATATCCGCGATATAAGAGTCCAACAGCATCTGTCGGATCTCCAACTGTCCGATCGTCGGTGCACTGCAAAAATAGGCCGCGACTGCTGCAGGCATTCCACCCACAATACAATACTGATAATACTCATTCATCGCCTCATCATGGAGTGTGTCCGGCATGACATGATTACTCTCAAAATGCTTCCGGATCGTGTCTGCAAGCAATTCCTTATTTCCAGCCCACAAAAACTCTTCAAAATCCATCGGGTACAAGGTCAGCATCTGTACTTTCCCCACCGGAAAAGAGTACTGCTGTCGATTGATCGCAACACCAAGCAGACTCCCCGCTGCCACCACATGATATTCCGGGGCTTCCTCCGCAAAATACTTTAGCGAAGACAAGGCACGTTCACACATCTGAATCTCGTCAAATATGATCAGCGTCTCTCCGGGAATGATCGGCGTATGAAAAAACTGCTCCAGCATACGGACAACTGCATTTGCATGAATATCAGCATCAAAAAAAGCACGTATATTCTGTTCTGCCTCAAAATTCACATAAACTGTATTTTTAAACTGCTCACTGCCCAGCTGCTGCAGCACATAGGTTTTTCCAACCTGCCGCGCCCCATAGAGTAATAACGGCATTCGCCCTGCAGTTCCTTTCACCCATTGTCTGAGTTGCTGCATGATCTTTCGCTTCACGTCCTAATCACCCCTTACTCACTTTGATCTATCGTGACTGTGAAGGTACAAAACAGTTACGATCTGTTTTCATATTAGCGCAGCATCATCCGTTCGTCAAGTTTAATGCGAAAATTTACATTTTTTCAAATGAATAAATGAGTTTTTCGACACTTTATTTTACTCATTTCAGTAGAGATCTGAAATGGAATCCTCATATCCATTGCCTGATTTCAGAAGGTGGTTACAGTGATGAAATAAAATAAAGTAAAAAAGTGAGGAAGCCAAAGGCTTCCTCCGTCCCATTTTTTCTCAATCTTTCTCGTATCAATCAAATCTGCAAGACTCTATCGGGAATCTCACCAGTTTCCCGTTTCCTAGATCTTAAACTTATTGACTTCTTCATTCAACTGGTTTGCAATACCCATGTTGGAATCTGCTTCCTGACCAATTCCCTGAACATTCGATGACAAATCTACCGCCATTTCCGTGACATTTACAACACCTTTTGCGGTTTCTTCCACCGCGATGGAAACGGATCCGACTGCTTCTTTAATATCATCCATGTTGACTTTCAACTGGTCGCTTCGGGAAGCAAAATTTCTCATCATATGATTCATATTTTCTACATCATTCTGATAATTCCGGCTGGTCTCCAACAATTTTCCATAGCCGCTCATGGCCGTCTCATCCATGAAGGTAAGCATTGCTTCGGATTCGGATGCCAACTGGTTCACGGCCTCGATCACTTCCTCACTTACCTTTTGGATCTCGGCTGCTGCAACAGCGGAATCTGTCGCCAGTTTTCCGATCTCACCTGCCACGACAGCAAAGCCCTTGCCGGCCTCACCGGCTCTGGCAGCTTCAATGCTGGCATTTAACGCCAACAGGTTTGTCTGCTCGGTAATATTGATGATGTTGTCCGTAAGTGTACTGATCTCCTCCACTGCACGGGATTTTTCTATCTTCTCATTGACAGAAGAAGCCATCTGCTGAGCCATCCGGGAAGCTTCCTCCTGGTCGTAAACCGCTTTTTTTCGGATCTCCATGGCATTATTCATGATAATCTCAGAAGAGTCCCGTCCTTCATCTGCCTGTGCGGAAATGGATTCGATCGTTTCATAGATCTGCATGATGGCTTCATGTACCTGACTTAAGGAAGCATTCGTTTCCTCCATAGCTGCACTCATTTCTTCCATCGTAGCCGAAACATCCGTGATGCTTACTTCTGCACCGGACAGATTCTGTACGACATTTTTTGATGAGTCCGTCAACTGCACCGAGTTTTTTGAAATGTTTAACATAATACTGCGGATATGTTCTAACAACGAGTTGACATTGTCCGCGATCAACTCCAACTCATCACCGGAATGAACATCCAGTTTCTGTGTCAGATCGCCCTCGCTATGTACCAGATCGTAAATCTTGCGGTCTACGATTTTCAATCCCCTCATGATGGCCTTTACCACCACATATAAGACGATCAATGCCAGAATCAGACAAGCAGCGGAAAGGAATAACACACGGCCCACCACTTCATATAATCTTTTTAGCACGCCGGATGCATCATAATCACTTCCAAGCACTCCTACCTGTTCTCCGGCACTGTTATAAATGGGCTTGTATGCAGAGATCAGATCGCCATACTGGGTTGAAGCAATCTTATCCGATACGATATCTTTCCCCTGAAAGGCAGGTGCCAACTCTTCGTAAGGCGTCTCGCAAACCTCGCCGACGGCGCATCTGTTATCCTTGTCTGTATCAACGCCGTATAAGATCTGTCCGTTTTCTTCATACAAAGTAAACAGATATTTGATCCCGCAAGTCTCCTGCATCTTGGTCAAGTCCTTCAATAACTGCTGGTAATCATCTCCGGACTCACAGCCGGGTTCCAGTGTCATCAGAATATCACCGTCTATGACACTGACTGCAGTGGATGCAGCCATATTCGCCTCTTCCACTGCCATGTCGATCATC
>CAMBUC010000076.1 GCA_945871045.1 uncultured bacterium | reverse complement strand
TGTGTAAATCGCAAGAAAACGTTCTTTATTTGGATTCTGCAACAGCACAGGAATCGGTTTTACATCCTTCGGAAGCGGAACCGGCTTACCGGTACGGATCTGTTCCTCCTGCATGGCCTTCAATGCCTCATCCTCCGGAAAAGTCACCGGAACAATGAAACGTCCCTCGCGAACAAGGCGCAGCATTTCCTCCGTCTGTTCCGGAGTCATCTCTGTCTTATATTTATCAAAAAGATCCTCAATTTCCTTCATCCGTGTCTGATTCTCTGTCATTTTTTCTCTGTTCCTTTCACAATTGTTGTCTCTCATCTTTTCTCATCAAAACGAACCGATCACCTTACCGCTTGTGTTGACAATATACCAGTTGATACTGTCTGTTTTTCCACGCCAGCCATATTCCGGTTTTGAGTAATCTGTTCCGGTCACACAAACGGCAAAATATACACCTACCTGTTTCATCTTGACAGCATAGGATATATTAGAACGCTGTTTGAAAGGGATAGAAGTAAAACGCGCCAATACTTCGCGATCTGTTCCCGAATTAAAACGGAAAATCTGTATCTGCTTCGCATCAGAAGTATCTGCCATATAAGTTTTGTCACCCAATACGGAATAGTTGATATCCTTTTCAAACTTTAATGAATACTTTGTCTTTTTTGCAGTTTTGAGATCATATTTATAATAGTTTCCTTTTGTAGAGGTGAAGTAGATCTCTTTTCTGCCTGCGATGATCCGATCAGATTCCGCAGAACCCACTACGGTTTTCTTTTTCCCGTCTACAGTCAATCTTCGGATCGTTCCATACCAAAATCCACCGCTTCCTTCATAGGATCCAAAATTATAGTACAACTCGCCGTCGATCTGTTTCACATCAGAGACCAACAGACCTCCCGTGCCGTCTGCCACCCGTTTTTCCGATGCAACACGTATCAATTTATTCGTGGCATTATTCAGCCGGTACAAATACAGTTTATCTGTCTTCGTGTCATGCAGATAATAATACATATCATTTCCGATCGTTCCGGCAAGAGCCAGCGTCTGACCCTCTTTACCGGTTCGTATCACAGTCTTTTTTCCTGTCTTAAGATTCCGTGCATATAAGCGTGTCTTTGTCGGCTTCAGATGACGCATGTAATAAATATTCTCGTTGTCTACATGACAGATGACGCCTTCGCAAACAATTTCCTGATCGGCCCCATTCAGGCGGCAGCTGCGGATCTCCCACTGGGACTCCTCATTTGCTGTTGTATAGTATAACAGTTCTCCACATACGATCATTTTCAGAATGCCACCCGGCTCAGATACGACCATAGAAGTTTCTCCGGTGGCTACCTTCATGCGCCAGATCTCATCCAACAGGTCATCCTGTGAACTGCTGATATAATAAATAGATCCGCCCTGACCGATCATATCCGAATCATCCATCACAAACAGTTCTTCTGCATGAATAACCCCGGGTGCATACAAGCCGATCCCTGCAGCCACACAAAGTGCAAACATGATTCTCACAAAATACTGTATGATCTTCTTCATCACTATCATCCCTCATCATCTTTATTTTTTTAGTTTGATCTTGCACGCAGCCTTTTTCCCGGAGCCATCTGCTGCCGTTGCAGTAATCTTTACCGTGTGCCCGATTCCGGCCTTTTTCACCTTTACCACGCCGTTACTACTCACCGTTGCATATTTTGTATTAGAGGATTTCCATGTCACCTTCATATTTGTCACATTCGAAGGTGAAACCTTTGCTTTTAGTGTGAGTGTTTTTCCATAGCGCAGGGACGTATCTGTCTTATTGAGTGTAACCTTTGTGGAAAGGGTCAAAAACTTTGACACATCTAAGATTCCACCTGTCGTACACTTTCCGGACAGTGTGCTTACTTTGCGCACGCTCTTTAATAATAGCGCTCGCACTTCCGTTGCCGAACGGGTTGGATTGGCTGCTGCAAGCGTTGCAACTGCTGCACTGACCACCGGCGCCGCCATGGAAGAACCATCCATGTGCGCATAGGCTCCAAACACCTCCGGTTTCAGATCCGCTTTTGAGATAGCAATATCATCCAAATACCAGACATTTTCTCTGCCTGTATTCTGGGCAGGGATATCCAGACCAACGATCCTCATATAGGTTCTTCCATTATAATTTACAAAACGGGACTTTTGAGGGCTGCTGACCATGTTATTGTCGCGCCACAGGATCTCGTTTCCACTGCCTTCTCCATCACGAAATGATACATAATAAGTCGCATTCTGATCCAGATTCAAGTCTGTCACATCCACATAAACAGAGCCTGCGATCTCTGCTCCCTCGGACAAATAGAACCTGTTTCTTTTTATAAGCAGTTTGAGATACCCATTTGATGCCTGTTTCACCTGAGTGACATTCACGGTGTAATCTGTGATCAGTCCAATCTGAGCAGCTGTATAATAATTTTGCCAGGTCTGTCCGCCAGGCAGGATGTTGTCTGCGGATTCGCTGAGACAATTGTAGTATGCAGATAGTTTCTTTCTTGTATCTTCGTCATAGATAGACGGCAGAAACATATGATTCGTATAGGTAGAAAGCATATTGCTGCCCGGCGCAAACAAATCTACCTTTGTTCCGCCATAATCCGAAAAGAATGCCACTTGATCATCTTCATCCGATGCCCCGACAATGACCACATAAGGGCTGTTCAAGTCGTAAGGAGTCGGCAATGATTTTGAGACATGATCCCAGTCCGTATGATCGTTACCGGCTGCAAACACCGTGAGCGCACCGCGTTCTCCTACGGATCCAATTGCTTTTGCAAGCATTCCATTGGAATCATAACTTCCGCCCCAGGAACAATTGACGGCCTTGACATTCACTCCGGCTTCCATTGCATCATAAATATATTTATACGCCTGAATGATCGCTGCATCGGACATTTCCGTACTGTTATCGCTCACTGTTTTCAGTGCCATGATCTTTGCATTTGAAACGCCTGTAATTCCAATCCCGTTACTGCTTTTTGCCGCTGCAATACCGGACACATGGGTACCATGTCCGTTCCGGTCCATCGGATCTGCATCACCATCGCCAAAGTCATATCCATAAACACCATCCAGGGTTCCCGGATAAGGATTTATCCACATGCTATCTGCCAGATCCGGATGTGTATAATCCGCACCTGTATCGATCACTGCGATCACCGGCGTTTCCTTTGCCGTTACCTTCTGTTTGGACAATCGGATCCCTTTACTCACCACTCCGGTTCCGTCTAAATACCACTGCGCACCGGCATAGGGATCCGCACTACATAACTGACGATAGTTATTCGCGCTGACACCGTCTACATAATACTGCGAAAGGGCTAATTCCATCAGTTCTTCAGTTGTATATTTGTCCGATGTCAGATGAACACTATAGTTCTCTTTTCCTGTCGTCTCGTCTGTTCCAAAATCACTGACTGCCTCTACTCTGACGTCGGGATCAAAGCGATAGACCCCTTCCTTTGTAAGCGCTGCCGCTGCTGTTGCTTCCATAGAAACAAGTGCCTCTCCCTCGATGTAAGAGCCATCCTCTAAAGTTTCCATGGCTGCCTCCAGCATTTGCGTTGTCTCTTCCACCCGCATCTGTGCTGCCTGAATCTGCAAAAGCCCCGGACTCTGAGCAGTCACCGCAACCGCCGCAAGAAGTGCCCCCGCGATGATTTTTTTTATCATGCTTTCTTCCTTTCATTTTCAAAAATGATCATTTCAACTACAAGTTGACAATATTATAGCACACTCCCTTCAACTTGTGTTATAATATTTGTAACTATTCGTCTTGTAGTATTTCGGTACAAGGTAATGCAACAAAGGAGGTTTTTCATGAAAAAAATACGTACTGCGGTGTTTTTCTTTGTGCTTACAGTATGTTTGTTGTTTGCACACACCACAAATGCTCAGGCTGCTATAAAACTGAACAAGACATCCCTGTCACTGGTGGAAGGCAAAAGTGCCACGCTGAAACTGACCGGTACAAAGAAAAAGATCATCTGGAAAAGCAATAAAAAATCAGTCGCAACGGTAACCCAGAAAGGAAAAGTAACCGCTAAGGCTCCGGGCAATGCCGTGATCTCAGCAACTGTTGGCAAAACGACCAAAAAATGTAAAGTCACCGTATCTGTTGACTATGCAAAGTCTTACGAATATCAGATCAAATACGGAAAAGTAACCATTAACAAACTGCTGCGCATCTCGGAAGAAAATCTTACAATGCCCGAAACCATTGAGGGATATCCCGTCACAGAGCTGGCAGATGGGCTTTTCAAAGGGTGCGATGGACTGGTAAGCATTACCCTTCCGTCACAGGTTACAAGGATCGGTAATGATACATTCTATGGATGCAAAATGCTTCGCGAGATCAAGACCGAAGGTACGATCAATGCTCTGGGTGCCTATGCGTTTTATGATTGTAATGTTCTTGAAACGATCCCCGAGTTCTCCGGTATTGACTCTATCGGCGACTATGCGTTTTATAACTGTGATGCATTGACGATGTTTGTCATCTCCACGGATTTAAAGACCATTGGTAATTATGCTTTTTATGATTGCGACAAACTGCTCACATTTTTTGCTCCCGATTCCTTGCTCTCCATCGGTGATCATGCCTTCGAGAATTGCGATTTGCTGCTAGGCTTTAATGGCTGCAAAAATCTCCTTACGATCGGAACCGAATGTTTTAAGGATTGCAAACAGTTAGGAACTGTTTCTTTGGGAAACAAGTTAACCACGCTTGGCAGCGGATGCTTTATGAACTGCGAAAAATTAAGTTCTGTCAGTTTTTCTTCCACTTTGACCGCTATTCCTGACAGATGTTTTTATAACTGTTACGCCATCAGCAATATCACGATACCCATCAGCGTAACAAAGATTGGAAATATGGCATTTTACAACTGTATCCGTTTAGCGATCCTTACTGTTCCCGGAACCGGCATTACCAGCATTGCTACCGATTCCTTTGCCGGAGTGCCGATGACCAACTTAAGTATTTATTATCGTCCGTCCTCTCCCGCAGGATATTTCGATAACTGGGTCACCGGTCTTTCACTTCCTGCGGATCATATTCATTCTATTTAATAAATGAACGCAAAAAGAGTTAGGGGCATTTGAAATGCAACCCTAACTCTTTTTTTACCATTCACCGGAACCGTTCCTTTGAATTTACATGTTGTTCATGATACTTCGAATGACATCCTGCCGCAACCCTTCTTCCGGGTCAGCAGAAGCACGATGATCCGCATATCGTGCCATTACATACAGATAATCTGACAATCGGTTCACATACTGCAATGCTTTTGGATCTACACCATAAAACTGCGAAACTTTTTGAAACCGACGTTCTGCCCGTCTTGCTATGGCTCTGGCCATATCCAGTCTGGCCGACAGTTCACAGCCTCCGTAAAGCACAAATTCTTTGGCTCTCTGGAAAGAAGACTCCATGTGATCGATCTGACTTTCCAATGACTTTATCTGATCTTCATTCACGCGGTAAGCCCGGTTTCTCGGATCAGCGATCCCTGCCATGATCTGCATCAATTCTCTTTGTATCAGAGACAACTTTTCTTTCTCTGCCTCTTCTGTCAAAACCTTCGCCAGACCAATGGCACTGTTTAGTTCATCGATTGTTCCCAGCAACTCGATCCGGTCATCGGATTTCGAAATACTGCCACCATTCATCAGGGTAGTTTTCCCGCTATCCCCTTTTTTGGTATATATACTCATGTTCGTTTCCCCTTTATACGGTAATATGGGTAAAAGATTCATTTAAACGGTTGTTTTTTTATGGCACGGGCACTGTTTGCCCCCAGTTTACGGCATTCAGCCTTTGTGGGCCTGACGTATGCTTCCAGATTGTGTCCTTTTTCTATACCGCGCATCTGTAGTGCCGCCCTTTGTCCACTGACACCGACACCGGAGCCCAGCATCGAATCGTTTGCCGCCAGCCAGGACAGTTCGTCCACATCGCTGACCGTCTGCTCGCTAATCTCATAGAAAACGCCTTCTTCTTCTATGCCGGCACAAATCTCCCGCAGGATCGCCCCATCGGGATGATAGGTATAGATAAAGATAGCGGGTTTCTTAATGATCATTGTTTTTCTCCTAAATACGACAATACCAGTCCGGTGGCTACCGCATTCCGCGGGCCCTCGATCCCGCGAATATTGCCTCTTCCGCAGACAATGCGGTAATCGGCAAATTCTTCCATCAGCATTTCAGGAATCTCAAAATCCTGCGCGGAACCTCCCACCAGTACGACGTTGGATATATTTTTTAAATCATGTCCCGGTGCCACCTTTCTCAGCGCCCGGAATGCATTGGTCACAAATACTTTTCTCTTGGCTTCACGGCGCACCTGAAGGATCTTTTCCATGGGAATGTCCTGCTCCATCCGGATCAGACCGTTTTCTGTCAAAAGTACGACCCGGCCGTAAAATCTGGGATCAATGGAATCGTTCACAAAGGTCATCTGTCCATTCTCCATACGCATATGGAAAAGGCTCTCCACCTTTGCCAGAGGATATTTTTTGATCTGCTCTGCCATATGGCGATCCCCTAGTCCCAGTTCTGTCTCGATCAGCATCGAAACCAGTTCACCTGCACCGGCCTGATGGGTCATGACCACCTGACCATCCTCTGAGATCACAGCTGCATCGGTAGATCCGCCGCCCATATCCAATATCGCCAGCGGCAACTTCGTGCCCGGAGTCGTGATCGCGCCCAGACTGGCCATAACAGCCTCCACGCCGGCCACTTCGACCTTCGTGCCCAATTCTCTCTGCAGCCTCTCAGCGATCTCCTGCATAGGAAGTTTCTGGGTTTTTACCATGGCAGCGATCCCCACCGCCTTTTCCAGACAGGTCTCACCGGCCAATGCACCGGAAATCTGCACAGGTGCCAGTGTATCTACTGCAAGAATATCCGTAATACGGATATCCGCATCCTGTGACTGGTCCACCTCGTTCATGCCGTGGCGGATCCTTGAAAACATATGGCCCACATTGGTATCCGGCTGACCGGTAATATCTGTGATCGTATCGGCTTCGGATAGTTTCTGCATGATCTTTTCTGCACCTTCATCCAGATTGATGGAGAAGGGATGATCTGCCTGTACATAGATCTCTCCGGCCGGCAGTACATTTTCCCGGACATTGCCGCCGGGAGTCTTTAATACGACAGCGCTGCGCTTGCCGATCAGGCTCTTTGCAATGGGTGTGATCACACGAGTCTCTTCTGCATTTAACTTTAATAAAGTCGCGATGCCATAGGGATTGGAGAGCATACGAACCGTCTGACCGGGGAATGCAACCTCCACAGCCGCCAGAACGCCATCCGGCAGTTTGTCTATCCGTGCCACCTCATCGATGATGGGGATCTGTTTTTTTAATCTGTTTTCTACAAGCACCGCCTCGTCTGCCTGAAGAATGATACCGACAATATTCAGCCGGTCACTCTGTGCATTCACACGGGCTGCCACCTGTTCATAGGCATACACATCTGAAGCCGCAACGATATAAGGAGTCCCCGAAACGCCGCGTTCCAGATGCTCTATGGAAATGATCTCCCCCACTGCCTGTCCGACACCTGCCGGTGTGGAAGGATTGTGTCCGATCATGGAAGAATCCGTAATGATGGTCTCTGTCAGTGTCTCCATCGCCGTATCTCCAATGACAGGCGCCGCCTCATTCAGACGGATCAAAGAGATCTCGTTTGTATCTTTGCCGATCCTGCTCATGGCTTTTTTCAAAGCCGTCTTTACACCGTGAACATTCGGAAGTGTTCCCTTGGTTCCGGTGGTACGGCAGGATGCACTGGTCAGGAAATTCAGTTTGCCGTCACTGCCGAATTCTCCGACACAGACTTCTGTTGTGGAATTTCCAATATCTACTCCAGCGATGATATCACTCAACGTAAGATTCCTCTCTTCTCGTATACTTCAGCCGCTTCCATCACTAACTTCGCACAGTTTCTGGCATTATATTTTTCCAGAAGTTCCTGTGCCATCATCACCAGTTCCAGTTTTGTGGAACGGTTTGGACGAAGTTTATCATACATTTTCAGGATCACATCATCCGGTACATCTACCAGTTCTGCCGCGCGTTCAAAATTCTTTTCCATCGGATCATTGCCGGCTTCTTTTGCCACCTGACCCTGCGCTTTGAGCATTTCTTTGGAGATCTTGATATCATCGGAGGAAACATGATCTTTCATCACTTCTTCCAGCGTGATATCCGTTAATTTCTTACCGGTCTTAGATGCAATTCTGTCTTTTTCGTATTCGCCTAACGGGTACTGCATTTATTTTCCCTCCCATTCAACACTGCCAAGCTGCGGATCCAACTGTTCCGTCTCAGCAATATGCATAAGCGCTGCCTTTACCTGATATTTCGGTCTGGACATCGGATCATTGGTACAGGGAACAGGCACTACCTGCTCACCTTTCACGTATTTGGCAGCATTTTTTCCGATCTTACGATAGGTATCCAGATCCATCAAAGGCGCCTGAGGAAACAGTTCCAGATTGGAAAGGGGATACAGATCCTTCTGATGGATCACCGTCGTACCCTTGGACTGAATACCGATACCGATACCTGAACCGGACAATTTGGCTGCCTCCAGAGCCATAAAACATACATCGGAAGTATCCAGGATCTTTACGACTCTGGAAACCATACCCTCTTCCTCGATACCGGCTTTTACATTGCGAAGGACTTCATCCAAAGGAATCCC
>CAMBUC010000075.1 GCA_945871045.1 uncultured bacterium | reverse complement strand
AAGCCTTCGCTTGCAACTACCACGATTCCTTTTTTCTTTTCCAGTAATTTTTTTACATCTTCGATATATTTATCTTCATCAAAGGGAATCTCCGGCAGATAGATCAGATCCGGTCCGATTCCACCGTCATCTGCAGCCAGTGCAGAGGCCGCTGTGATCCATCCTGCATTCCTTCCCGAAGCCTCCATAACTACCACATGGATCGCAAGCCCTGCAACATCGGCGCACAACTCCTTGGTGCTTTGTGCGATAAATCTTGCTGCACTGCCAAATCCGGGGCTATGATCCGTGATAGACAAGTCATTGTCCATGGTTTTGGGAATTCCCATAACCTTGACATCGATATTTTTTGCCTTGCAATTTTCGTACATTTTTCCACAGGTGTCCATCGTTCCGTTTCCACCGTTAAAAAGAATGTATCCGATGTTATACTTCGCAACAACTTCCATCATTCGATCGTACTCTTCCTGCCAGATCTCATCTCTGGAGGTTCCGATGGCACTTCCCGGAGTCTGTAATAATAATTCCAGTTTTTCTTCCGGAACATCTGTCAGGTCGATCAATTCTTCTCTTAAAACACCGCCGGTTCCGTTTTTCGCTCCATAAATATGCTCAATTTCCGGATGCTTTTTCGCCTCTTTGATGGCACCGTACAAAGATGCATTGATCACCGCAGTCGGTCCGCCACCGTGTACAATTAAAATACTTTTTCCCATTTTTCCACTCCTTTTTAGAACAAATGCTCTATATTTAAATCACGAATGATCCCTACAATTTCTTTTGTACGGCTACATCCGAATTTTCTCAAAAGACCCTTGATCTGTGTCTTTATCGTACTAACTTCTACACAACGGGCATTTGCGATCTCCTGCACTTTATACCCCTGTAGAAGAAACTTGATCATCTCTCGCTCTGTTGATGTCAATTTTGAAATATTGTTTATGAAAAAGAGAAGGCTTCGCTCACTTTTCTGTAATCTGGCATATTCCTGCATGACTGTCTCATGGATCTTGGCAGACATCACGGGATTGCCCTCCAGCGCACAACGGATGTGATATAGGATTTCTTCATCCTCACATCCCTTTACCAGATAATCAAGGGCTCCTGCGCCCATGGCAGTGATGATCATTTCTCTTGTTTCATGTGCTGTAAGGAATACGACTGCTGCCTCCGGATTTTTATCCCGGATCTCTTCTGTTGCCGCAATTCCTGCGCTCATTGTCTCCATCTCAATGTCCATTAAAATGAGATCATAGTCCACCGTCTTTGCCAGGTTCACAATTTCTTTTCCGGAAGTTGCGGTTCCAACAACTTCCATATCGCTCTGATTGTTGATCAGTTCTGTCAGATCCTCTCGAAGCAATTGGAAATCATCTGCAATTAATATTTTTTTCTTTTCCGGCATAACTACTTACCTCTTCCTCTATTGGTATTTGGGCAGCAGGATGTAAAAACTGCTTCCCTTCCCCTGATCGCTTTCTACACGCATACTTCCCAAATGGCTTTTGACAACCTCCCGTACATAATACAATCCCATACCCCAGTTAAAATTCGAATTCTTACTTGAATAAAACGGGTCGAAGATCTTCTTTGTCTGACTTTTGCTCATTCCCATACCATTGTCTTTTACCTCGATCACGGTATATAATCTTTCATTTTTGCAATTCAGACAAACCTTTCCGTCTGCCCGTTCCGTCATCAGCACCGCTTCCTGTGCATTGATCAAGAGATTGTACAACGCTTCGCACAAATGCGTTTTATCGGCTAAGATCGTGGAAACTCCATCATTATGGACTTCAACCGGATGATCCGGATATTTTTCATGAAACCGTTTCAATGCATTTTCTATGATATCAGACATTGACACCGGTACGATTGAGATCGAATTGGATTTGACGCTTCGATACAATTCCTCAATTCTTGTAAGCATCGAATCATTTACATCTTTTAATGAATCAATATATTCTTTCAATTTAACCGTGTCCAGTTCCGGTTGCTCGTACAACTGATCGATCCTTTTATAAATGATCCTTGTTGACAACAACTGATTTTTCATACTATGTACAAACATGGAAACTCCGATACGCACCGTATCGAACTTTCGTTCCATCACAACGTCTTCCATGTTCGCTTCATAGGTTCCTCTGGTATACCGGAACAAACTGAAAAAACCTAAAATTGCACTGATCACATTGACAACAACCAGTACCACATAACTGAACAGCGAAGGATCAATCTGCAAGTATCCGATTCCATTATTCCATACATTGCTGTAACTGTAAAACCGATATACCTGCCCCGGGTCCTGACGATAATACAGAATATAGATACCTGTGATCGCGATCAAAAATACCATGATCTGTACAAATTGCCTTTTACAGAACTTCATGGTGATGGAAAAGAACTCGATCAATAAAATAATGATGGCAGCCCATAAATAGACATTGATCCAGGCAATATTTATATTTGCAAAAACGCGTTGAAATCCTTCCCACCGGTCAACGATCCCGCGGTAAATAAACGGCCAGTAAATGATCAGAGATATCATAGGAATGATAACTATGATCTTTTGCCAGAAACGGTTTTTTCTTATGATCGGTATCATAGAATACTGAAGTGCGATTTCAAGCAAAAAAAGTGGAAACAGGATCCGCCCAATTGCTATCATATATCCCAATTGGTTCAATGTTATCAAAAAATACTGCATCTGATTCTGTACCGTTTTTGAAAAATACAAAAACTGTACCACTTCCTGGGACACTCCACCTTTTTTTGCGATAAACAGCATTACTCCAACGATCTCTATCATCAGACTAATACATAATCCCAATAATAAAATGGATTCCTGGTTCTTTTTCCGAAAGATCATAAGAATCGACGTGATAACAAGACTAAGTGTTAAGATAATCAGCATATTTGCATCTCCTGTTTCCAACTTTTATCATCTGATTATAAACGATTCCGCTTTATTCTACCACTTTATTCGTTTTTCATCTACTTTTCTATTTGTACACCACCAACAAATACGTCTGCAATATTATTGTCTGCATCTAAAAGAACGAGATCTGCATCTTTTCCGTCCGCGATCGAACCCTTCTTATCAAAAATTCCCAATAATTTTGCCGGATTTTCAGAAAGTAAAGGCAATACTTCCTCCAAAGGTCTTCCGGTGAAAGATAACAGGTTCTTTAAAGCAACATCCTGTGTCAATGTACTTCCTGCGCGAACGCCGGTATCTGCCAATTTTGCGTCTCCGTCTACTACTACGACATCATTGACTCCCAATTTATAATTTCCATCCGGAAGACCGGCAGCCATAATGGAGTCTGTGATCGCTACCACCTTATCTAAGCCCTTTGTCTTGAGCAATAATCTCACAACGCCCGGATGTAAGTGGCGGCCATCGCAAATGGCTTCGCAATAAATGTCAGATTCCAGAGCAGCTCCCATAATTGCCGGGAAATGCTGGTGCAATAATTTCATCGCATTAAAGGTATGCGTACAGCAGGCAGCACCGTGATTGATCGCTTTCCAGCTGGTGTCATAATCAGCACCGGAATGACCGATGGCTACTGTGATTCCCAGTTCCTTCATTGCCGGAATGTCATCTGCGATTCCTTCCACTTCCGGAGAAATGGTAATATATTTGATATTGCCTTCTGCACGTTCCTGATATTCACGAAGCAACGGCATATTCGGCTTCTGTAACAGATACTCCGGCATCGCTCCCTTATATTCGGTAGAAAGGAACGGTCCCTCCAAATGAATACCTAACAGGTTTGCACCCTTGCCATCCATTTTTTTATGTTCCTTAAACTGATCGATACACCACATGGTCTGCTCTTTTGTATCGGTCAGAACCGAACACAGCCAGGAAGTAGTTCCTCGGGTGGCAACAAAACGGCAGATCTTTTCCAGATCTTCTGCTGTTGCTGCATTGACATCCACACCTACAGCTCCATGTGTATGTACATCGATGAAGCCCGGTACCACTTTCTTTCCTGCCGCATCTACGCGATCTGCGTCTGCAGGAACTGCATAATCTGCATCAAGTACCTGAAGTACCTGATCACTCATTTTTAATGTTTTTTTCTCAAATTTATGGTCGATAAAAACTTCGCCATTTACAATATAACAATCTTTCATTTTAATCCTCCGGCAAATTAGCAACAAATTCTGTAAAACGCAGAGAAATATCCGGATGATCCTGTAATAAACTTACAGGGAAATGCGCAGTCTTTTCGCCGTAAGCCGCTTTTCTTACAACGCTTCTATGCCAGTCACGGAAACATCCCAGACGGATCTTTCTTGCATTGTAGATCTCATTCATGCCAATGGTAATGCAGTAGCGGGGCATATCATCCAAAGCACCGTTTAAATCACCGATGGAGTTTACTGCTCTTGTTTCTTTTGCAATCTCCAATACTCTGGTATGTAACTGTAAGAATTCTTCACCGGTCAGTTCATCCTGCGCTTCATTAAATGCAACATGACCATTAATTCCGATTCCGCCAAAGCAGATATCTACTCCGCCTAACTTTTCGATCACTTCCTGAATATGGGTGGTGTTATTCGGGTCAGGGAAAATGCGCTGTTCTTCCGGCATCACTAATTCCGGTTTGATCTTTGTGTAAACGGTACGATCCATAAATCCGCGGAAACTTAACTTATGCTCCTTGGGAATCCACTGCTTGTCATCCGTCAGATATTCGTCCATATTAATGAACCATACATTTTTCAAACTGATATTCTGTTCGTTTACCATATCTACGAAATAAGGATACTGTCCAACAGGTCCAACCGGGCAGATAAATACGGTTGTTTCGCCTAATTCATTTTTACGTTTGATCTCAGCAACCATTTCTTCTGCCAACGCTTTAAAAACAGTCGGATTATCTTCCATAACGATCAGCGGAATTTTCGGGTTTTTTAATAACTCTTCTTTGCTGTAATAGTAATAATCATGCATATTCTTTTCCTTCTTTCTTTAAAACAATAGGGTCGCCCACAGGCAACCCTATTTTTTTTACTCCCGTATATTCGGAAGT
The DNA here is from genome assembly GCA_945871045.1 of uncultured bacterium. Lineage (GTDB taxonomy): Bacteria > Bacillota > Clostridia > Lachnospirales > Lachnospiraceae > W0P33-017. The sequence continues at coordinate 3,731 of CAMBUC010000075.1, read as the reverse complement.
TGTAATTATATTTTAGTACTCGCCAGCTTCAACCATCAAGTCTAACATTACATAATCAGAAACTGCAGGAACAGGATCAACTTCTACAGCACCTGCTGCTACGAAGTTCTCTTTCTGTAATTCATAGTATCCTTCAACAGTTCCGTCTGCTGCACCCTTTGCAACTTCTTTACCTGTTAACCAAACAGCATCTCCGCGCTGCTCGTATACAGTATCAGCATCTCCGGCGATCTGAGCTGCAACTAATGCTGCTGTAGCTTCCTGATTATCAGTTGCTGCGTAATCCATAGCCTTGAATAATGCTCTTGTGAATCTTAATAAGATGTCTCTGTTCTCCTCTGCATACTTGGGCATTGCGATCCAGCTAGCCAAAGAAATTGTCGTGTCAGAGAATGTCATGTTGTCTGTTAATTTTGTAGCGCCATCAACTTCTTCTAAGATCTTTAAACTGTTGGGTGACCATGTAGCTGCTGCTTCAACACCACCGGAAACCATAGCAGAAACGATACCTGTTGCATCCATATCAACTGCTACGATATCATTCATTGTCATGCCAGCCTTCTCAAGAGACTTCACAAGGATGTCCTCACTGGATGTACCAGAAGAGTAAGCAACTTTCTTACCAGCTAAATCTTCAACAGATGCGATTCCGGGACCACCGATCAGCATATCACCGTTTGAGATGTGAGATAATGCGAAGATATCAGCCTTTCCGTTGATACAAAGCTTATGAGCGCCCTGTCCGATGTAACCTACATCAATACTTCCACCTTCCATAGCTGCGATGATGGTAGGGCCATCCTCGAACTGTACGAGGTTAGCGGTGATTCCTTCTTCCTCTAAGTAACCCTGGTCAATTGCGTTCTCAATTGCCCAAAGGCTTCCGTAGTTCGGCATGTAAGCGATGTTTAATGTTACGGGCTCAACTGCGGGAGCCTCCTCTGCAGGTGCTTCTGCCTCAGGTGTCTCCTCTGCAGGTGCTTCTGCCTCTGTCTCTGTCTCTGTCTTCTCGGGTGCAGGTGCGGGTGCTTCCTCTTTTGCACCACATCCTGCTAACATCGTAACAGATAATGCAGCGGCCATTAATGCACTTAAAAATTTCTTTTTCATTTTTCTCCTCCTTTAAATATGAAAAATTCTATTACTTTACCAATATAACCCCCCGCGGGTTTGGTGTCAAATGATTATTTACGTACTTCCAGATATTCCTGATATACCTGACCCCAGATATGATTCTTCAGATCTAAGAATTCAGGTGTCATCTTTGTTTCCTGTGTACGAGGGTAAGGAATGTTGATATCAACGATTTCCTTAATACGTCCGGGTCTTGCACTCATAATGATAACTTTCTGGGCAAGAATGATCGCTTCCTCTACGTCATGAGTAATGAAGAAGCAGGTCTTACGTTCTTTTTCCCATGTCTCCAATAATTCTGTCTGGAGCTGGGTTCTTGTCTGTGCATCCAATGCACCGAAGGGCTCGTCCATCAAAAGGATCGACGGATTTACAGCATATGCTCTTGCGATCGCCACACGCTGTTTCATACCACCGGATAATTCCTTCGGATAATGATTTACGAAATCTTCCAACTGAACCATCTTTATGTACTTCATCGCAATGTCTTCTGCTTCCCGACCCTTGATGCCCTTCAGTTCCAGACCGAACATAACGTTTTTCTTAACAGTCATCCACGGGAACAACGCATACTGCTGGAATACTACGCCTCGCTCTGTTCCGGTGCCCTTTACTTCTTTTCCGTCACAATAAACTTTTCCCGAAGAGGGCTCCAACAGACCTGCAATGATATTTAACAATGTTGATTTACCGCATCCGGAAGGTCCAACTACACAGATGAACTCGTTTTCCATGATGTCTAAGCTTACACCATTCAGTGCGATCATCTCACCGTTTCTGGTGTTAAAAATTCTCTTGACATTGTCAATCTTAACTTTTACGCTTCTCTCTTCTCCTGCCATCCTGTGAACCTCTTTTCTAAGTATTTAACAAATTTTTCAACCAACATACCAATGATACCAATAATAATGATATAAAGCAACATCGGTTCAGATTCGAAACTGTTGTTCAAAGAACGAATTCTCATACCTAAACCGGCAATGGCACCTGTTGATTCTGCTGCGATCAATGTGGTCAAAGCAGTGGAACTACCTAAACGGATCGCTGTGATGATAAACGGCAGCGTAGCCGGAGCGATAACGCGAAGGAAAATGTCCTTATCGGTCGCACCCAATACTCTTGCAGCCTTGATCAGAGTCTCGTCTACGTTCAAAACACCCTGATAGATCGTTACAGTCATAATTAAGAAGGTCGCAATCGTAATAACGATGATCTGAGGTTTTCTACCAACACCTGCAGATAAAACGATCAGCGGCACGTAAGCCAACGGAGGAATATTACGGATAAACTGGATCCAGGGCTCGATAATATTTCTCACCGGTACATACCAAGCCATCAGGATCGCTGTCGGTAAAGACAGGGCAAAACCAATGGCAAAGCCTGCTGATACAGAAATAAGGCTGCTTGAAATATCTTGCCAGAACACGCCTCTTTCTATCATTGTTTTGATCGCCTTAACAACTAAGACTACATTCGGGAAGCTTCGAGCCGTATCGGGATTGATGGAAAGCAAATACCATACAACCATAGCCGCGCAAAAAGAGATCAGAAGCCACACCTTTTTTGGAATTTTGCTGGAATTATTCTTGTTCATAGCATTCTCCCTTTCTTTCTTTATTTCTCTAATTCGTAAGTATACCATGCTGAGAGATTAATTTAAGGTGGATTTTTTTTCCTACTTTTCTTCTGTCTGATTTTGTGGATTTTTTTGTTTTCCTGCGATATACTTTTGATAGTTTAATTATTTAAGGAGGCATTATGCGTTATACAATCACGAATCAGGGATATTCCGCAACGATCGACAGCATGGGAGCGGAATTAAAATCCTTCAAAGATCCCAATGAAAAAGAGTACGTCTGGTATTCCGATCCCGAACACTGGATGCGTTCTTCACCCCTTCTTTTTCCTACAATAGGAAATGTTCGAAACAACAAAACGATCATTAACGGTCAGGAATATCCGATGGAAAAACACGGTTTCTGTAAAGATTCCGAGTTTCAGGTGATCGCACAGGAAGAACATAAGATTACATTTTCTCTTTCCGATAACGAAAACACCCATAAAAGTTATCCGTTTTCTTTTGAACTTCGTTTAACTTATACTTTAAATGGCAAAGAACTTCAAATGACTTACGAAGTTTATAACAAAGATACGCAGGATATGATCTATCATATCGGAGCCCATCCCGGTTTCAATTGTCCGTTGGAAGAAAATGAAGTATTTTCCGATTATATCTTAGAATTTGATGAAGAAGAGTCTATGGAAACCTATGTATATGATCTGGACAATCTGTGCTTCTTCGCCACTCCACGAAAATTACAGGAAAACAAAGGAACCACTGTTCACTTAAATGCTAAACTGTTTGATCAGGATGCGCTTTATTTTTACCATACCAACTCCCACGGAGTTACTTTAAAAAACCCGGAAACCGGAAAGGGAATCCGCATGGATTATCCGGATTTTGCTTCTATCGCTTTTTGGACTCCCATCGGAGGAAAGGCGCCTTTCTTATGCTTAGAACCTTGGAACGGTTCCGGAATTTTTGAAGACGAGGATGACAATTTTGCATCAAAACGTGATATTCAGACATTAGCGCC
>CAMBUC010000074.1 GCA_945871045.1 uncultured bacterium | reverse complement strand
TCAAAGGTATATTATGGTGTTGATACCGATGAGTCTGAGAATCAGTCAAAGGTAGGTGATGAATTTGAGGTTTCCTGTGAGGAACTGGCAGGGGTTTTTGCCGGAGAGGATTATGTAGAGGATACGATCTCCAAAACCGAGAATGGAGCGTTGATCTCTGTATATAAGCCCATCAAAAACAGTGACGGAAATCTGGTAGGTGTCCTTGGCTGTGATTATGATGCTTCTGATATTGTGAACCGGTTAAAAAAGATTGCATTACAGTATTTTCTCGTTGCGGTCATTTGCCTTGTGATCGCAATGATTCAGATGCAGATAGTTGTTGGACGAACGACCCATAATCTTCGTATGGTAGATCAGAAGATCTATGATCTGGTCAACCGTGAAGGCGACCTGACCCAGCAGCTGGAGATAAATACAGGTGACGAACTGGAGTTGATCGCCAATAATGTAAATGCGCTGTTGGATTACATCCGAAAGATCATGATAAATATTACCCGAAACTCGAAGCAGTTGGATCACTCATCCAGAACGGTGGTAGATAATCTATCGGGTGCCCAGTTAAATATTACAGATGTTTCTTCGACAATGGAACAGATGAGTGCTGCATTGGAAGAAACCAGTGTTTCTATGAGCCGCGTTGCTGATTCCATCGGATCGGTATTTCATGTTGTGGAATTGATCTCAAAAAGTGCGGAAAATGGCAGCGAATCCACTGAATCAGTGATGGAAAATGCACAGCGGATCTACGAAGATGCTTCTGCCATGCAAAAGGATGTGCGGGTTCAGGCAAATGAAATGGCGGAAGCGGTGTACGAAAAGATCGAGCAGTCAAAAGCCGTAGAGGAGATCAGTGCCCTCACTTCAAATATCATCAGTATTGCAGAAGAGACAAATCTGTTAGCACTAAATGCAAGTATCGAGGCTGCAAGAGCCGGAGAGGCCGGAAGAGGATTTTCCGTTGTTGCCAATGAGATCGGAAATCTGGCAGCAAGTTCTTCTGAAACAGCAACTCAGATTCAAAATGTCAGCGCTTTGGTGATTCAGGCAGTGAATGAACTGGCGGAAAAAGCAGAAGAAATGCTTGATTTTATGGAAAAGGTTGCCATGGGCGGCTATGAAAAACTCCTTGAGACAAGTAAAGATTATCAATATAACGTCGGTGAGATCAATGAGATGATGCATAAATTTGCAAATGAAAGTCTACATATGAAAATGAGCATTGATCAGATGAAAGATGCGATCGCTTCCATTGATGATGCAGTGGAAGAAAGCGTAAAAGGCGTCGCAGGAGTGGCGGAGACTACTACAGATCTGACCAGCAGCGTAAAGAACATTGGAAATGAAGCCACCATGAACCGGGATATTGCTGATTTATTGAACAAAGAAGTTAATCAATTTAAGTTAGAGTAAGTTGAGAAAATTTTAGCATCATTTATTTTTTTGAAGGATATGCTTTGCGTTTCCGGCAAAGGTATGCTATAATGCGGTTATCTGGGTGTGGCTCAGTTTGGCTAGAGCACTTGATTTGGGATCAAGAGGTCGCAGGTTCAAATCCTGTCACCCAGATGCTGCTTTGACGAAGTCTGTGTGGTTGTTGCTGCACAGACTTTTATTGATATTAGGAGGAAAGATAGATGCAGATGGATGGAGAATCACGTAGAGAAGCGTTGATCAAACTGCTGCAGGATGCCACGGAGCCCATTCCCGGAGCAAAACTTGCAAAACAAATGGGAGTGAGCAGACAGGTGATCGTGCAGGATATTGCATTGCTTCGGGCGGTAGATAAGAATATATTGTCCACAAATAAAGGGTATACGTTGTTTCATCGTATGCCCAACGAACCTACAAGACTGTTTCGCGTATGCCATACGGATGATCAGATCGCAGATGAATTAAATACGATCGTGGATTGCGGCGGCAGTGTCAAAGATGTGACTGTGGAGCATCCGATCTATGGGCAGATCAGTGTGGATCTGATCATAAAAAGCCGCATGGATGTGACCCATTTTGTGGAGCAGGTGCAAACCTATCAGACAAAACCCTTAAACAATCTTACAAACGGTGAACATTTTCATACCGTCAACGCACCGGATGAAAAGACATTGGATCTGATAGAAGAAGCGCTGCGTCAGAAAGGATATTTGAAAAATAGTACTTGCGCAAGCACACCGACTGTGTTATAGTACACCTTGACTGACAAGACAGTTGACAAGACAACAGACTGTCTGTAAAGGAGGGAGTATTATGAATAAGGATTTTTGGAAAAAACTCGGTAAAGAAATTTTCATTGACGGACTGAGCGGAATGGCCAGCGGCCTGTTTGCGACGCTGATCATCGGAACGATCATTGTGCAGATCGGTGGTTTGATCCCGGGAGTGATCGGGACGTATCTGTTTATGATCGGAAAAGTGGCCAGCGCCATGACCGGTGCCGGTATCGGAATCGGAACCGCAAAGCGGTTGGGTGCAAGCCCTCTGGTGCAGGTTTCAGCTGCAACAGCCGGCATGTGCGGAGCCTTTGCAAGTAAGATGCTGGCAGGAGGTGTGCTGATCAGCGGAACCTTAGATTCCGGAATGCAGTTAAACAACGCCATTCTTTTTGTTGGGCCGGGAGAACCACTCGGTGCATTTGTGGCGGTTATGGTTTGTATTTATATGGGAAGACTGGTTTCCGGCAAGACAAAAGTGGACATTCTGGTCACCCCCTTTGTATGTATTGTATCCGGGGCTGCCATTGGTCTGCTTGTAGGCCCCAGCATTTCCGCATTTATGACGTGGCTTGGTTCGATCATTAACTGGGGAACCGAACAGGCGCCCTTTGTGATGGGTATCATCGTATCCGTTCTTATGGGAATCATTCTGACACTTCCGATCTCTTCCGCAGCGCTTGGTATCATTCTTGGATTATCAGGGATCGCTGCCGGAGCAGCAACGGTCGGATGCTGTGCCAATATGATCGGTTTTGCAGTTGCAAGTTACCGTGAGAATAAGGTGAACGGGCTGTTGGCCCAGGGACTTGGAACCAGTATGCTCCAGATCGGCAATATCGTAAAAAAACCGGTGATCTGGCTGCCAGCCATCGTTGCCAGTGCAGTACTCGGACCGATATCTACCTGCGTGCTTCGTATGACAAATAATCCCACCGGTTCCGGAATGGGAACCGCAGGTCTGGTAGGACAGATCAATGCGTATCAGGATATGGTGGCAAACGGAATGGCACCGGGAGTGGTTCTGGCAGAGATCCTTGTGATGCATGTGGTGCTGCCTGCGGTCATCGCGCTGATCGTTTCCGAGATCATGAGGAAAAAAGGAATCATCAAAGACGGAGACATGAAGTTGGAAGTATAAAAATAGATAACCTATGCATAAAAAGGCTTTGGGACAATATATTGTTCCAAGGCCTGTTTTTTTTCTTGTATATGGTATAGGAAACCCATGGCAAAAAAATGATGTCGTTTTAGGACGTTTTACTGTCGTTTTGAGCCATACATATACAAAAAAGAAAGTGGAAATGTTATAATCGACTCTGTCGAAATTGGTCAATATTAGTCGGAAGTTGTCCAACTTCTGTCTGTATTTATGAGTTATAATTAAAATACACAAAGAAAAGAGGGCCACTTCAGACGTAAAGGACTGGAGATGGTTTCAGACTTTACAATTAATTGTTTTTCACAAAAGTATTGTACAAATTCGACATGTTTTGATAAAATATGACATGTAATGTGTAAAACACAAAAAATATTTCACCAGGGCGGGGGAAGCAGACATGAACAATAATCAATTATATCCATTTGAAAGAAACCGATATTATGCTGGAAAAATGCTGACCAGTGCAGATTTTCAGGCAGAGCAGACCTATTTTAACAACAAGCGCAGATTTGTAAATAATCTGATGTACGGATCCGGTATTGTCTGCGGCTGCGGTGTGTTCAGTCTGGATGATCTTTCGATTCTTGTTGAGAGCGGAGTTGCGATTGACGGTTTGGGAAGAGAGATCGTAGTGGACTCATCTGTGGTAAAAAAACTTTCGGCGGTAGACGGGTTTGAACAGTTGCGCACGAATAATGCCAGTCTCTGCCTAAAGTATAAGGAAAGCGAGGTTCATGCCGTATATGCGGTGAACCAGCAGAACTCGGATCATGAATATGAATATAACCGCATCAGTGAGGGGTATCAGTTGTTTTTAATGGACACTGAGGATATTCCGGAAACCTTTGAAATGGAGACAGAGTTCCTGACAAGCGGCGTGCTGTTTCTGGACGATCACTTCCGTGTGGAGTTGATCATGCCAACCACTGCCTGCAAAGGGAAAAACATTAAGGTCGTTTTACGGGTGACCAAGTGTTCTGCTGAAAACTGTAAACTCAGTTATCACGGTGTCCTTCAGATTCCTGCATTTTGTACAAGTACGGGTGCACATGAACTGGAGATCGGAGTGGAAGATGTGATGCTTTCAGCAGGCGAAGTGCTGGAAAGAGAGTACTGGATGACCACTCAGGATACCGCTGCTCTTGACACGAATGTAATCTTGAAGAGCGGTTCGGCAAATGCCTATGTGGATGATTCGGCAGTTTCCTGTGTGACAGGCTTCTCCTTAAAGATCCTTCTTTCCGACTGCAAGCCCAGAGAACTGGTAAACCGCGAGATCGGCCGCATGAGTCTGGAAATGAAAAATATCGGAGGCACCAGCGAGTTTATCCGTTTGGCAGATCTGCGTCTTGTCCGCACGGACAATGCATATATTATCGAAGAAGTCCGAGAGGCGGATATCAAGAAGTATATTACCGCTCCTGCTCAGGAAATGCTGCGCAGCAGTTATTTGGACTATTATGTAAAAGAAGCAGAACTCGGCAGTGGAGAACCTGTTGTGGTGGCTGCGCCGGAAAATGAACGCCAGAATGCTCCCAGGGCAAATGCACCGGAGGTGGCAACGGGTGTACTTGAGATTCCTTTGGGAAATAATGCCCGTAAAGGCGATATCAGATATTCGGGCGAGATCATGCATGGTCTGGGCAAAGGCAATGTTTATGTGGATATCGGATATGAATACATATCAGAAGATGCTACACTGGGGGCAAATGCAAAGAGTACGATTTACGGTAATCCGGAACTGTTTGATGATGCGCAGGTTGCGGTTGACGCAGAGACCGCTGTGAAAGTCTTAAATGACAAAGGCAGTTTTGTTGTGGCAGTGAAGTTACTGCAGAATGTGGATTATCTGGTGCTTTCTTACCGCTGGGTAGCCATCAAATTTCCGGCGGGCAATGATCTTGGAATTCCTGAGGATATGGAAGGAAAGAGCATTGCGGCAGAGACCCCGACGGTTGTTATGGGTACGAAGGAAAGCCATTATTTCGGTGTGAAATATAACAATATGGAAAATTGCAGTCTTGTGTATGAACTGACAGAACCCAGAAGCGGTGAGATCACTGCAGACGGTATCTATACGGCTCCTGCAAAGGAAGGTGTATATGAGATTCTGATCTATTGCGCGGATTATCCTTCTATCTGCACCTATGCGTATGCAATCGTAAAGAAAAAAGGATTTGAAGAGTCTGAGGAAGCATAAGGAGGGCTGATAGTATGATATATCAGTCGCAGAAGATGCGTTTAAAGTGTATACGTGTTCTTGAACGGACGAAAGTCAATGACATCATGGTCTGTCAGGATCTCAATAACTCTGACGAAGGGCTTTATACAGTTTTGGTTGTGTACGACCATGAAACGGTAAAGAAGTTTTTGGCAGTGTATGAGCAGTCAGAATATGGGAAAGAAGCTTCCTGCGTGGATAGTTTTTCAGATCAGGGAGCCTTTGTGATCGTGTATCCGTACCTGAAGGAACGGGCGCTGGAGGAGTTCTATATGGGAGATTCTTACCAGTTGAGCGAGTGCGAAGAGATCTGTATCAATACGATCCTTTCCTGTATAGCCGCAGAGATCCCGTATCCGATCCTATACTTGATTCTGGAGCAGAGACAGTTGCATCTCGCAAAAAATCATAACGTATATATGGGATATTCCATTTGTTTGGAGGATCTGGATCCCAAAAAGACAGAGCGGGACTGTGCAGTTCAGTGTGCGAAGATATTAAGAGAACTCTTAGAACCGAAGGCATCTCAAAAAGCGATCAGTTATCAGCTGCTTGATAAAAAGATTTCAAAAAAGAGTTATCACCGTTTTACAGAGTTGTATAAAGATATCCGGATCGCTGCTGCACCGAAAAGGCGAAAAGGTGTGGTCGCAGAGATCCGTGCATGGTTCATGCGGAACAGGGATGCGATTTTTCATCTGTTGTTCTGGGTGTGCATTCTGTTAGTGCTTCTGGTGATCGCAACCTTTGTGACTCAGATGATTTTTGGTGATATTCCATGGCTGCGTCTCTTTATCAATGGTTTCAAAAAGATTGGAACGGAGTCGTTGCTGCAATAAAATATTCCGGGAGAACAGATTGGTATGAAAAAAAGAATTCCGATGATCATCGGTCTTGTATGGCTGCTGATGGCCACAGCGCTATACGGTTATTTTGTTTGGAACGGACAGCCTGATGGAATCTATACATATGAAAATGATGGATGTACGGTTGGACAGAAGGTATATGTTTCAGATAATGAGAAAACAGAAGGTTTGATCTATGAGATGGATCTGTATGGGAAGGTTACAGATTTTTTCTCAACAAATGAACTTCAGGATCTTGCACAGATCCATCAAATTACTTCGGACCAGGACAAATTATATGCGGTCATGGAGATTCCGAAGTCTGTTGCGGCAGGGTCGCAGCGTGTGTATGTAATACTTGAATTTGAAAATGGACTTGAACTTGCCCGAATGACGCCGGCACTCTCCTTGTATGACAATGACCGGCTCACAGATGTAGCAGTTGATGAAAACGCATGTTATCTTTCGTCTGTCACAGCAGATGGAACCGCAGCAAGTGTTTATACGGTATCGTTCGAGCAGTTGTCGAATCCCGAGACGGTGGAGTTATCTCCGGTGAAACTGGAAAGTTTCCTGCGGCAGGAGGCTGCACCGGGGCGCACCTTTGTGGAGGCTGCTTATGAGATGGGAGGGATTTCGGTTCGGACTGATGCTGATCTTGTGTCCGGGCCTTTTTCGCTGAACGACAGTGCCCGCTATACATATTCCCTATGTCATATGGATTTTGGACAGTTGATGGCGCTGCATGCAAACTATCGGATTTACTGGTTGATCACAGTGGCGGCAGGGTGGCTTGTAATCTTCCTGCTGTATCTGCTGCTAAAAAATCGCAACCGTGTGGTCTATACAGTCATAGTGGTGGAACTGGTGCTTGCAGCGATCGTATTTGGCGGTTTTGCAACACTTGTATCGAAGCAGGTACAGACAGAGAATGAGGCGAAAACGAAATGGTTGAGTGCGGTACTCAATGGCGTGCTCAATGAAGTGGGTGATCCGGCGGATCTTCCATTCAAGGACGATAATTTTTATACCAGTGACGACTATTCGCAGTTGCTGGCTCGTTTGAACACTGCATACATGCAAACCAAAGATGACGGCTGTGTGGATCTTTTCTTTGCGGCTGTGTCGGATCTCAATATTTGTTTGAGTACCAGCGGTCGTAATCATGAGACGGTGGATGCTCGTTACTTCAAATCCGGTGATGCGGCTGCAAAATCGCTAATTCGCCCGCAAAGCGTTGTTTCCCGGTATTTTTCACTGGATGGAACCGATTATCAGATGTTTGCGGCAACAGCCGGAGAAGTCAACGATCACGCGTATGTGCTGTTTGGTGTATATCTGGATGATTCCCTTTCTGTGGCCAATTGGCAGAAGGAGTTTTTGGCAGTACTGCTCATCTTTGCCATTGCCAGTATGTTTTGTATCGCGATACTTTTCTTTCAGGCTTCAGATCTTTCCAGACTGGCAGCGGGCATGCAGTTGGTGGCAGCGGGAAAAACAGATGTGGAGCGCCCGGCTGTTCTTGGTGGAGATATGCGTACCCTTTGGAACGCGTTGGGAGAGATCCAGAAGAAGATCCGCAGTGTCAACTATGCAAAGTTTCTGACTTTTGAGGCATATTACCGTTTTGCTCCGAAAAATATCGAACGCCTCTTAAACAAGGCGTCCATCACTGAGGTGACTAGCGGAGATGTGACCAAATTAAAAGGAACCATGGCGATGATCTCAACCGTTGGTGCAAGAGGCGGCGGCGAGGAGGAAATCGGCAGATTGAACCGTCTGATCGCTATGATCGGAAGGTATCAGGAGGAAAAGGATGGTGTGTTTGTTTCAGGAGATGGTTCTCTTTCCATCCTGCGATTCCTCTATATGGAGAACAATGTGAACACGCTGAACAGTTCCGTAGATTTCTTAAAGGAATTCAGTGAACAGGAGTCCAGCCTGACAGGAAGGGTTCCCAAAACCACGATCCTGCTCCACAACTCGTCCTTTGTTTACGGTGTGGCAGGAACCAATCAGCAGAGCAGCGCATTTCTTGTGTCTCCGGATACGGATGAGATCGAGCACTTCGCCACATGGTTTCGCGAGCACGGTCTGCGTCTGGTGATCTCGGAAACTGTAAAGGAGCGCGAAAAATATGAGGGCGCCCTGCGGTGCATCGGTTACATTCAGATGGCGGGCAGCGGCAAAAAAATGAATATGTATGAAGTGCTCGATGCATATGATGTACGTGAACGTGACCGCCGATGGGCAGTCTGTGAACGGTTTGAGCAGGCATTGGAGTTGTTTTATCAGCATGATTTTTATCTGGCAAGAAGTGTTTTTTCAGACATCTTAAAGGAACTTCCGACAGATGAGATCTCAAAATGGTATCTGTTTACCTGTGAGACCTATCTGAACATGGAGCATGCAGAGGATGCGACCTGTGCACTTCGGTATGATGAGTAATATAACGTGTATCAAAT
>CAMBUC010000073.1 GCA_945871045.1 uncultured bacterium | reverse complement strand
CGATGCTCAATGAGCGTTTGCTTGGCATTTTGTCTACGAAAGAAAATGTAAACCTTGAAACGTTGGGTTTCGTGACAGATATCAAGAACTATTCGGCGATCATTGCCCCGATTGATATTGCAGGTGAACGTCTGGGCACGCTGTTTGTATATCGCATGGAGCAAAACTATGATATTGATGATATCATTCTTACGGAATATGGCACAACCGTGGTAGGATTGGAAATGCTTCGTTCTGTGAATGAGGAAAGCGCAGAAGAGAGCAGAAAGATCCAGATCGTAAAGTCGGCGATTTCCACATTATCCTTCTCAGAACTGGAAGCGATCATACATATTTTCGATGAATTGGACGGCAAGGAAGGCATTCTTGTAGCCAGCAAGATCGCAGATTGTGTTGGGATCACACGTTCCGTGATCGTAAATGCACTTCGCAAGTTTGAAAGCGCCGGCGTGATCGAATCCCGTTCCTCCGGTATGAGAGGCACCTATATCAAAGTGCTCAATGAAGTGGTTTTCGATGAATTGGACAAGATCCGGCAGGAACAGAAGAAGAACTAGATATTGTAATTTTTGTGAATGGAATGACAGGAAAGTAAAAGGATTTACTGTAAGGTAAGTCCTTTTTGTCGTATAGGCAACTTCGTTCCCTATACGACAAAAGCCTCCGGCAGGGCGCACGATGTCCGGTGGACATCGGTTTTGCGCCGACCGAAGTGAAACGTAGAGTGCGCACCTCGCGGAGATGAAGTATATGCTTCGCATACCGCTCGGGCGCGAAGAATGCGCAAGCGCATTCTTTTTTATTGTATTTCACATGATTTGAAAGCAATATCTTGTACATGAATAGAAAAAAAATACAAGATTATGTAAAAAGTGACAAAAAACTCTTGTGTTTTTTTTGAAATAAATTATACTAAATATAAAATGTAGGGAAAGTGCGCATATTTTACGCAGGAAAGGAGCAGATACAATGATTCAGACCAATGCTTACAGTTATATAAATGTACTGGATAAGGCACTGGATGCCAGCAATCTGAGGGAGACCGTACTTACGAATAATCTTGCAAATGTGAATACCCCCGGCTATAAACGTCGTGAAGTGAATTTTGAGAACCTGCTCCGGCAGGAATTAGATAAACTCAAATGGAATTCGTTAGATGAAAAGATCGAAGATGTGGATTTTGGTCATCTGAATGCAGGCGTTCATTTTGATATGCAGGCCTTTGGCTATAATTATCGCCTGGATGGCAATAACGTAGATGTGGATGTGGAAAATATGGAACTGGCATCGGAACAGTTGCGTTATCAGCTTTTGGCTGACAGTGTGACACAGGAATTTTCCAGATTGACCACCGCCATCGGTAAGTAGGCCGAAACAGACAGGAGGAGAATAAATGGGATTATTTCAATCATTTGATATCAGTGCGTCCGGTATGACCGCAGAACGTTTCAGGACAGATATCATCGCGCAGAATATTGCAAATGTAAATACCACTCGTACAGAGGATGGAACTCCGTATCGACGGAAAGTCGTGACTTTTGCCGAAAAGCGTTCCACTCCCTTTAGCGAGTGTTTAGAAGGACAATACAGACGTTTTAAGGGAACCGGAGTAAAGGTCACCTCCGTCAAAGATGATACGACGAGTGATTATATCATGGAATATGATCCGGCACATCCGGATGCCGATGAAAATGGTTATGTGTCATATCCGAATGTGAATATCGTAACGGAAATGACGAATCTGATCGATGCAAGCCGTGGCTATGAAGCGAATGCAACTGCCTTTGAGGCCAGCAAAGCCATCGCGCAGGCTGGCATCCAGATCGGCAAAAATTAAGGAGGCATGACGAATGGATATCTCAGCGATCCGGAACATACAGTCTGATATGGTCTCGCAGGCAGCCAATCAATCAAAAGTAACGGGAGACAGTACCTTTGATTCCATCTTTACCACGGCGCTTGGCATGCTTGATGAGACAAACAAATTACAGAATACAGCAGAATCTTTGGAAATACAGTTTGCGCTTGGTCTGGCAGAAAATACCCATGATCTTCAGATTGCACAGAAAAAGGCAAACACTGCACTTGCATATACCGTTGCAGTGCGTGATAAAGTGTTAGAAGCTTATAACAGTATCATGAATATGCAGATGTAGTAAAAGGAGATAACCCATGCAGGAACGGTTGAGACAACTCGCAGAGCGTATCATAGACTGGTGGAAAAAATTTAATAAAAAACAACAGATCCTGTTGATCAGTGTCGTGGCAGTTGTGGCTATCGCCATCGGACTTACCGCATTTATCATGACGCGTCCGAAAATGGTTGAGTTGACGACTTGTGAAGATACGAAACAGGCGGCAGAAGTAAAGCAGTTGTTGACTGATAATAATATCGCTTATGAAGTCAGCAGCAACGGACTGGTGTTTACGATCAATACAAAGGATGAGGCAAATGCCCGAATTCTGATCGGATCAAACGGTCTGCCGGTCAGTGGTTTTACGATCGATGACGCACTAAGCGGCAGTTTTACGACGACAGAAGCTGATAAAGACAGAAGATATCAGGTTTATCTGGAAGAGGAATTAAAAAAGACCATCGAAATGCTCGACAATGTCAAAGAAGTGAAATTCCGTATGAATATTCCTACGGATGACGGTACATTGATCGCGCAGAAAGAGCCGACTTATGTTGCGGCGATGCTGGATCTGGATGGGGAGATGGATGAGGAGCAGGCGGCCGGTCTGGCGCGGTTTATCGCTGTGGCTGTCGGTAATGAAAATACCAATGAGATTTCCGTTATTGACACCCAGAACAATACGTTGTTTGCAGGCGGAGACGAAACCACCGCTATCGGAACTGCAAACTCCCAGTTGACACTCCGTCAAAAATACGAGCAGTCCATCAAGAAAAGCGTCAAAGATGTCATGATCGGCACAGAGTTGTACAATAATGTAGAAGTCGGTATGAATCTTGACATGGACTTCTCAAATGTTGAGATGACCAATCATGAGTTTTATGTACCGGAAGGACAGTCTCAGGGCTATTTGGATTCGGAGCAGTCTTATGAGTCCACAGCAGTCGGAGGACCGGCAGCAATTCCCGGAACAGATACGAATGATGATAATACTTATGTGATGGAAAACGGTGATTATACGGAATCATCTGTCACCGAGGTCAAAAAAGATTATCTTCCCAGCGAGCGTCTGACAAAAACCTATGGCGGTGCAGGAAAGATCAATTATGACTCTTCTTCCGTATCTGTTGTGGCTACTACTTATGTGACTTATAACGAAGATGTCATGAAAAAAACGGGTCAGTTGGAAGGCACCACGTTTGAGGAGTTCAAAGCAAATAATTCTGCCCGGGTGAAAACCGATGTGGATGAAGATTTTTATAATCTTGTAGCAAATGCAACCGGATTTCCCGTAGCAAATATTTCAATTGTCGCGTATGAAGTACCGGTATTTCAGTATTCATCTGGCAGTGGACGCACCCTTGCCGATTACTTCCAGATTTTACTGGCAGTGCTGATCTTTGCGCTGCTTGGATATGTAGTTTTCCGCAGTACGAGAAAAGAACAGTTGCAGGAACTGGAACCGGAACTTTCCGTAGAATCCCTGCTTGCATCTACCAAAGAGACGGAAAGCGAGATGGAGGATATTGCTTATGCTGAGAAGTCAGAGGCAAGGCTCCTGATCGAGAAATTCGTTGATGAAAAGCCGGAGGCGGTTGCATCCCTGCTTCGTAACTGGCTCAATGAGGACTGGGATTAAAGTTAGATTTATCTTAGGAGATTAGATTTCATGGCAAATGAAGAATTATCCGGCGTTCAAAAGGCAGCGATACTTTTGATTGCGCTTGGGCCTGAAAAATCAGCAACTATATTTAAACATCTCAAAGAAGATGAGATAGAGGAATTGACACTGGAGATTGCAAATACCAGAAGCGTGTCTCCACAGACGAAGGAGACTGTTTTAGAAGAGTTTTATCAGGTATGTCTTGCGCAGCAGTATATTGCAGAAGGCGGTATCGGTTATGCGAAAGAATTGCTGGATAAGGCACTGGGAGAGGAACAGGCACAGATCGTTATTACCAAACTGACTGCCTCCCTTCAGGTTCGTCCTTTCGAGTTTGTGAGAAAGACAGATCCGTCTCAGGTACTGAACTTTATTCAGGAAGAGCATCCCCAGACCATTGCAATGATTCTTTCTTATCTGTCTTCCAATCAGGCTGCGATGATACTGGGAGCATTGCCGCCTGAAAAACAGGCGGATGTTGCAAGACGTATCGCTTTGATGGATCGTACATCTCCGGATGTGATCAAGGAAGTGGAGAGTGTGTTGGAACGAAAACTTGCATCGTTGGCAAATCAGGATTACACGATTGTTGGTGGTGTGGATGCCATCGTAAATATTTTAAATACAGTAGACCGTGGAACCGAGAAACATATCATGGAGTCATTAGAGATCGAGGAACCGGAACTTGCAGACGAGATCCGAAAGAAGATGTTCGTATTCGAGGATATCTTGCTGCTTGATGACCGTGCGATTCAGCGTGTACTTCGTGATGTAGATAACAATGACCTTGAGATCGCATTAAAGGGATCAAATGAAGAAGTAAAGAGTGTCGTACTGAAGAACCTGTCAAAACGTCTGGCATCCATGATCGAGGAAGATATCGAATTTATGGGACCGGTTCGTATGAAGGATGTAGAGGAAGCACAGCAGAAGATTGTTTCCATTATCCGTAAGTTAGAGGATTCTGCTGAGATCGTCATTTCAAGAGGTGGAGGTGACGAGGTAATTGTCTAATTTATACCGAAATAGTTATGTCATACGCGGGGAGCAGGTTGCCCGTGTGATCAATACCAACGACATCATTGCGGAGAAAATGCAGGCGATCGTCAATGAACAAAAGCAGGCGCAGAAGCAAGAATTGATGCGCAGGCGCGAGGAAGCGATCGCAGCAGGAGAGTTAGATGGCGAATCAGAGTTTACAGAAGGTTTGTTTGCGCAGGAATTAGAGTTGGAAGTAGAACCGGAGCCAGAGATCGATTATGTGGAACAGGCGAAGGAACAGGCACAGCAGATTCTTGAGGAAGCCAATGCTTCGGCTGTTATGATCCATGATAAGGCGATGAAGGAAGCAGATACCCTTCGTGAACATGGCAGACAGGAAGGTTACCAGAAAGGATATGAAAGTGCGGTCCATGAAGCGGAAGAAAAACTCCGCGCCGGAGAAGAAGCCTTAACCCTTCGGGAACAGGAATTACAAGATCACTATGATCGGGCAATGGAAGAACTGGAACCACAGCTTCTGGATACGATACTTACTGTTTTTGACGAAGTATTTCGCATGCAGTTTGCCGGTAAACGGGAAATGTTGTTGTCGCTGGTAAAACATGCCATGAGAGGCATTCGTGAAACAAAACAATATAAGATACGTGTCAGCGAAAAAGAAGTGGCGTTTCTTCGCGAAAGACGTGAGGAACTACAGGAGAAAGTCGGTAACGATGTGCAGATTGATATTGTTATGGATCCGGGACTTTCGGAAAGTCAGTGTGTGATCGATGCGGACAGTGGCGTATATGATTGCAGTTTAGATGTTGCTTTAGACAATCTGATACGGGATTTGAAAAGTCTGAGTTGTATGGCGGATCGATGATCATACATGATAGGAACTTATTTTTAGGAGCAGGAAAACGGATGGACGTAAGCTATAATGTGAGTAATATTTGCAGGTCGCAGACCGTTTTTTTTATAATTGCTATGGTAAAGTGGCAAAGGTTGTAGGTCTGACGGTGGAATCCATCGGACCGGAGGCAAAACTGGGAGATCTTTGCCGTATTGTTGTAGAAAAAGAGAAAGGTACATATGTCATGGCAGAAGTAGTCGGTTTTCATGAGAACCGATTACTTTTAATGCCTTATGAGAGCATGGATGGGATCGGAGTTGGATGCGTTGTAGAGAATACGGGGCATCCATTATCTGTTTCTGTAGGTGTTGAATTGTTAGGCCATACATTGGATGGTCTTGGGCGGCCTACGGATACGGATGAGGAGATCCTTCTGCCGACCCAGTATCCGGCAGACTGTCTGCCTCCGGATCCGATGAAGCGAAAGATCATTGATCAGGTACTTCCTCTTGGGGTAAAAGCAGTGGATGGTCTTTTGACTGTCGGAAGGGGACAGCGTATTGGTATTTTTGCAGGATCCGGTGTCGGCAAAAGTACGCTGATGGGTATGTTTGCTAGAAATACAAAGGCAGATATCAATGTGATCGCATTGATCGGCGAGCGAGGCAGAGAGGTACGGGAGTTCATAGAGCGAGATCTTGGACCGGAAGGAATGGCACGTTCGGTAGTTGTCGTCGCAACTTCCGACAAGCCGGCATTGATCCGAAAAAAAGCGGCTATGACCGCCACGGCCATTGCTGAATACTTCAGGGATCAGGGGAAAGACGTGCTTCTCATGATGGACTCCTTAACACGTTTTTCCATGGCACAGCGTGAGATCGGCCTTGCATCCGGTGAACCTCCTGTAACAAGAGGATATCCGCCGAGTGTGTATGCGGAATTACCGAAATTGCTGGAACGCGCCGGAACAGCTGAGCGGGGTTCCATCACGGGACTCTATACGGTTCTGGTAGATGGTGACGATTTTAATGAACCGATCACAGATACCGCCCGCGGTATTCTTGACGGGCATATCGTCTTGAATCGTAAATTGGCCCAGAAGAATCACTATCCGGCGATCGATGTGTTGGCAAGTATCTCCCGTGTTATGAGTTCGATCGCTTCGCCGGAGCAAAAAGAATTTGCCGGCAAACTGAAACATGTGATGGCTACTTATGCAGAAGCGGAGGATTTGATCAATATCGGAGCGTATAAGAACGGTTCAAATAAAGAGATTGATTATGCAATAGGAAAGCATGCTGCTGTAAATGCGTACTTGCTGCAGCGGACGGATGAAAAATTTGACTTTGAGCAGGAAGTAGAGATGTTAAAGAGTATTTTCACCTTGTAATTTGTAAGGGAGTGAACCGGTATGGCAAAATTTGTCTATCGTATGCAGAGCATACTGGATATCAAATATAAATTAGAGGAGCAGGAAAAATCTGCTTACAGCATTGCGGCTCAAAAACTTCAGGAAGAAAACAAAAAACTGCAAAAACTGATGCTGCGACGCATGGAGTATGAGAAGCGTGCAGCAGAATTATCGGTAGGAAAGATCAATGTGCGTGCGATCCAGGAGAATAAGCATGCCATCGATGTGATGAAGTCATTGATCCGGGATCAGATCATGAAAGTGCATGTGGCAGAGAAAAATGTAGAACTTGCACGGAAACGCTTGCAGGCGGTGATGGTGGAGCGAAAGTCCCATGAAAAATTAAGGGAAAAAGCCTTTGAACAATTTCAGGCAGAACTTGCGCAGGAGGAATCAAAGGAGATCGACCAGTTGGTTAGTTTTACTTATCATGATCATGCACAAAAGGAATAAGGGTGGTGTAAGAAATGGCAGCAGATAAAGAAGTAACGAAATCGAAAGCGGACCTGATACAGGAAAAGGCAGCAAAGAAAGCAGAAAAAGTGGCTGCAAAAGAGGCAAAACGAAGAGAACAGCTGATCAAAAAGGGTTTTAATCCGGATGATCCGGACTTTGAGGATGATGGTGGCTTTGGCGGCAAATTAGCCGTTTTTCTTGCAACGATCATAATCATTGCAATCTGGCTGGGAATCCTTGTTCTGGTGATCAAGTGGGATGTGGGAGGATTTGGCTCTACTGTGATGTATCCTCTGTTAAAAGATGTCCCCTACGTAAACAAGATCCTGCCTGAGGTGGAGATTCCCATCGAACAGCAGCAATATCCTTATACAACACTTTCAGAAGCAACGGAATATGTAAAGCAGTTAGAAAGAGAACTGGCGGAATCTCAAAAGAAAATTAGTAAGAAAAATGACCAGATCAAAGAATTGAAAGCGCAATTGGAGAAACTGTCTGTTTATGAGGAAAATGAGGCAAAGTTTGAACAATTAAAACAAAAATTTGATGAGGAGGTTGTGTTTTCAAACAACGCACCCGATATAAAGAATTATCAGGAGTATTATGAAGCCATCGATCCGGCGAATGCGCAGGTCATTTACAGACAAGTGCTGGAACAGCAGAAAAAGAACAAAGAAATGGAAGACTATGTGGCTACTTATTCCAGCATGAAGCCTAAAAAAGCAGCGGCAATGTTCAATGCAATGATGGGTGACAATTCAAAACTGGTAGCAGATATACTGGGAGCGATGGATACGGAGTCACGGGCCAGTATTCTGGCTGAGATGGAGGCAGAAAATGCTGCCATTATTACCGCTATTCTGGAGCCCTAGAATGTAGGGACTCTTGATAGATAGAACTGGTGTAACTGACAGGATCAAACAGTTACGAAATTTTTTGAAAGGAGGAGAATAAGATGACACAGTTAACAACCATAGGTGCAGGTATGAGTGATTCTTCGGTGTAGACAAATAGCGTGTCGCAAAATAAGCATTCCAAAGAACTTTTGGCTGAGTTTGCAGGGATCATGAATCAGAGTACAAACAGTTTTCTGAATCCCAATGATTATGCAAACCCTGCGGATGTAAATGCGGGTAAGGCAGTTACAGCAGCGGACAGGACAGATGCGTTAAAGCATGATTATGAACGCTTTGGATCCAGCGGCAATCACAAGATTCCACAGAAACAGACAGCGAATGTAAATGATCCTGTGGATACAAAGCAGGTAGAACAGTTGGCAGAAGATGTAAAAGAAACATTACAGGAGTGTATGGATGTCACCGAGGAGGAACTTGCGCAGGCGATGGAAACATTGGGTATGACAGCCCTTGATCTGTTACAGCCACAGAATTTGATCGGACTTGTACAGGAACTGACA
>CAMBUC010000072.1 GCA_945871045.1 uncultured bacterium | reverse complement strand
TGATCCACACAGGGACGCGCCCCGTCATGTATCAGAACATAATCGATACCTGACAATGCCTGCAATCCGTTGTGTACAGACAGATAGCGTTCATGGCCCCCTGCAACGATGGAACATACCTTCGTAAATCCATACCGCTCGACAATTTCTTTTTGGCAGTATGCTTCCTGCCCCTCTGCCACAACAAGTACAATTTTTTCAACCGCGCTGTCCTGAAACTGACGCAGCGCATAGTAAATGAGCGGCCTGCCATTTACCGTCAGATACTGTTTTGCTGTGTTACTGTTCATGCGGCTGCCGGATCCTCCGGCCAGCACAATGGCTCCATATACGATCTCTTCCATCTATCGTTCTCCAAGTTTTAAGTTCGGGACCGCGTTCAGGTCTAATCCATCTCTTTTTCCCGTCAGATATTCATAATATGCTGCCGCGCCGATCATGGCTGCATTGTCAGTACAAAGGATCGGCGACGGATGGTAAAAGGCCACGCCCTTCTGTTTGCAGGCTTCTTCCAGTGCCTGACGCAACGTCTGGTTTGAAGCCACTCCGCCGGCAATCGCAAACTTGTCCATTCCGTATTCGTCGATGGCACGCATGGCATTATGGACCAGAACCTCGATCACTGCATGCTGAAAAGATGCTGCCACATCTGCCTGCACGATCTCTTCGCCCTTCATCTGCGCGCCGTTCAAGTAATTCAAAACAGCAGACTTTAAGCCACTGAAAGAAAAGTCATAGGGACCATCTGCCACTTTCGGCTTCGGAAAGGGAATCGCAAGGGGATCTCCTTGGTGCGATACTTTTTCGATCTTGGGCCCGCCGGGATATCCAAGTCCAATGGCACGCGCCACTTTATCAAAGGCTTCTCCTGCTGCGTCGTCTCTTGTTTTTCCCAAGATCTCATACACGCCATAGTCCTGCACGCGAACAAGATGCGTATGCCCGCCGGATACGACAAGGCATAAAAACGGCGGTTTCAGTTCTTTGTTTTCAATATAATTGGCGCTGATATGTCCTTCAATATGATGTACGCCGATCAACGGTTTTTTCTTTGCATATGCGATGGCCTTCGCCTCTGCCACGCCAACAAGCAGCGCTCCCACCAATCCCGGGCCATAAGTCACTGCGATGGCATCCATATCATCCAATGTCATGCCTGCATCAGAAAGGGCTTGTTCCACCACCTGATTGATCTTTTCAATATGTTTTCTGGAAGCGATCTCAGGCACAACTCCGCCATACAAGGTATGAAGTGCAATCTGCGATGAGATCACATTTGAGCGCACATCACGCCCGTCTACCACGACTGCTGCCGCTGTTTCGTCACAGGAACTCTCGATCGCCAGTATCTTTACGTTTGTTTTCTTATCTTCCATGGATCACGCTTCTCCTTCGTTCACTTTTACAAAGCCAAGGATCTTCCATTTTCCGGTTGCATCTTTTCTCATCAGATACTGCTGATAGGTGCGCGAAAACTCCTTCGAGCCTTTTTTTATAAAGTAGGACCCTTCTACCAGCGCGCCTGATGCCCCTTCGATATCAATATAATCCACCTCATTGGAATCACAGACGTTTGCCTGGATCATTACTTTGTCATCTGCCTGAAATGCAACGATCTCCTGGGTTAGTTTTTGCAAATGGGCATTCTCCGGATTTTCCTCCATCAGTTCGTCATCAAACATCTGACGCATCTTCATGCCCAGCGCACGCACTTCCTCGTCTTTTAATTGGTCGCTGTCCACGCCGTAAAGGCAAAGCATATATCGATTATACAGTTTCAAAACTTCACGGGGCGTAGACGGATAACCTGCCTCTATGTTTTTACTCATAAGTGCAGAAACTTCTGTTACCTCCGTCGCTTCCTCGGCCGTTTTAGGCGTGCGATATACAACAAGCGCAAATGCGCCGACGATCAGTACAGCTATGAGTATAAGTACTATCACACCTCCACGTTTTTTTGTCATCCTTCGTCCTCCTCAAAATCAAGTTCGACCATTCGGCCATCTTTCCCGAGGGAAGCCCTCGGAAAGATCCCGTGAACTTTGTCCATATAGTCCTCTGCACGCACAAGCGAAGGACTAAAATGTGTGAGCCACATCTCCTGCACCTGCGCATCGGCAGCCACACGCGCTGCCTCATAAAAGGTCATATGCTTGTATTGTTTTGCTTTTTCCAGTTTATCGGGTTCCGCATACATGCCCTCACAGATCAGAAGATCTGCATGGTCTGCGGCTTCCACCAGAGACTTTGTGGGTCTGGTATCTGTACAATAGGTCAGTTTGATACCTTTTCGGGGCGCCCCCATCACCAGTTCCGGTCCGTAGGTCACACCTTCGTATTCGACTGTCTCTCCCTTTTGCAAACGCCCCCAATAATTGCGGGGAATCGGCAGTTTTTGCGCTGCCTCCAGATGAAAACGGCCTGCGCGTTTGATCTCGATGGTGTAACCGTAGCAAAGTACATTATGATTCACACGAAATGCATCGATCTCATAGCCATTAATGGAAAAATGCTGCCTGGCACCGTCGATCTCCAGATAGCGGATCTCAAAGGGTAATTCCGGCGCGATCATCCGAAGTGCATTTACGACCCGCTCCAGTCCCTTGGGACCGATCATTGTTAACGGTTCTGTACGCTCTGCGTTTCCCATTGTGAGAAGCATCCCCGGAAGACCGCTGATATGATCTGCATGATAATGGGTAAAACACATGATGTCTATGGGCTTAGAACTCAACCCCACCTTTTTCATCGCCACCTGTGTGCCTTCTCCGCAGTCTATGAGCAGACTGCTTCCATTATATCTTGTCAACAATGCCGTCAGCCACCGATAAGGCAGCGGCATCATCCCGCCGGTTCCAAGTAAGCATACATCTAACATGAATCGTAATTTTCCTCTCTACAACAACTCTGTCATCTGGTATTTTTGGGGTGCGATCACAAATGTGCGCTCCCAGTTTTCCAGACATTCGGTACAGATATCCATCTCTTCCGCGATTCCATCCTGCACAGACAGATATCCCCAGTTTTTTATAATATGCAGGTGATCCTCATAGCGTGTTCCACACCGTTTCAGTTCCCTGCCGCAGCAATTACATATTGTCCGATTGTTTTCTACCATTACTTATCCTCCTAAAGTTCTTGTATGACTTTATTGTAAGGATAATCTTTATTGAGCGCCAGTGGAAACTATTGGCTGCCGTACCATTACATAGGCATCCTCTGTGGGTTTTTCGTAGAAATTCTTTCGTTTGCCCATCGTGACAAACCCTTGTTTTTCATACAAACGGATCGCAGGATCATTGGATACGCGCACTTCCAAAACGATGCGACCAATCCCCCTTTGTGCTAATTGATCGATCAGGTGTCGGAGCAGTTCCTGTCCGATCCCCCGCCTTCTTGCCGTCTGCGCCACAGCGACGTTTGTGATCTCACCCTCGTCCGCCGTACAGTAAACCCCAACATAACCAAGCAGCGAATCATCTTCGCAGGCAACCAGAAAAAGTACATCTTCCCGACAAAGGGTGTCCGCAAATCCCTGTGCGGACCAGGGCATGGAAAAGAGTTCTGCTTCCAGCGCCGCCACCGCATCGATATCCGAAGCGGTCATTTCCCGGATCATCATACGCCTGCATCTCCCGGAAGGCGCGCTTCTTTTTCTTTCCGCTCCCGCTCTGCCTGCGATAAACGCAGATAGTCCGGCTGATGCTCCCGGGGGCTGACGGTCTGTCCGTTTTCCATATAGCGCAGTGCCAGAGCTGCAACTGCACCTGCGCGCTGTTTGTTCATATGTGCCGGAGCAAATGAATAGGGCACATGCACATGTTCTTCTATATAAGGCCGAAATACCGGAACGCCATCGCCTAAAAATACGACAGCCGAACCGATCTCATTGATCCGTTCTACAATTGTAGAGATATCTACGGCGCACTGCGGCTCGATCACTTGCATTTCTCCGTTTTCAAAGGAATAAATACCTGTGTAGGTCTGATTTCTGCGGGCATCCATAAGCGGGCAGACCATGTGATCCGCTCCCCAAAGATTATACGCCAGACCGTCTACCGTAGGAATCTCTATCAAAGGCTTGTTCAGTGCCATCCCCAGTCCTTTGGCTGTGGCTGAGCCGATACGAAGACCTGTAAAGGAGCCGGGGCCTTTCGCGATCGCGATGGCATCTACCGTTTCCAGATCCAGGTCGATCATCCGGGCGATCGTATCCAGCATCGGAAGCAACGTCTGGGAATGTGTTTTTTTATAGTTAACGGTATATTCACCGATCAGATTGTCGTCTTCTACAACAGCCACGCTGGCTACCAGCCCCGAACTGTCTAATGCTAATAGTTTCATTCTGTCACCTCTTGCATCGTGATCTTCCGATAGTCAAACCCTTTTTCCAGATCTTTTTCAATCACAAGGGCGATCCGGTTTTCCGGAAGCAGTTCTTCGATCAATTCTGCCCATTCCACCAGACAAACTCCGTCTCCGTAAAAGTAATCCTCATATCCGATCTCTTCCATTTCTTCAATGTCTCCGATCCGATACACATCAAAATGATAAAACGGCATTCTGCCCTCATCATATACCTGCACGATGGTAAAAGTCGGGCTGTTGATGGCTTCGTCAATCCCAAGCCCACATGCCAGCCCCTGTGCAAATACTGTCTTTCCAACACCGAGATCCCCGGTCAGCGTAAACACCGTACCCGGGACTGCCTCTTCGCCTAATTTTTTGGCAAGGGCAAATGTCTCCTCCGGCGCATTTGTCTCATATATCATAAAATCCTGCTCCTAACTGTCTGCGGCTTTCTAGCGCTTCATTTTAAAACGGTAACTGTCTACCTGCGCCTTGGCCAGTTCGAATAAGGTTGTGTAATCATCGCCCAACTGGTCTCTCGGAATCACATTGGCGCGAATCCGTCCTCCATAAAGCAGCACCAAATGTTTTGTACTGACGATCTTATACAACTGTTTCCACGGCATCGTTACGCTCTGATCCGCAAAACTGGTTGTTATTCCGTTTTCATCAAAGGAATAGTGGATCGGTTTCTGATACACTTCGGATTGATTTAACTGCCTTTTTACTTTGCTGCGCAGATTCAGCGGCACGTAAAAGAGGATCACCACTGCTGCCAAAAGATACAATACGTTATAAGTGACGTTCACATCTCCCCAGCTGAGCACGCTGATCAGCACCAGCATGACAGCCAGCATGATCGACAGTATGCCCTGCGAAGTATGGTATGCATGATACAAGTTGAACCTATACATATCTTTAAATGTCATTTTTACATCCAGTTCTATTTTGTCCATGACGATATGCTCCTTCAAATGATAGTCACAGGTAGTATAACATTTCTGCCAAAAAAAGAAAAGAGGGTCTGTCCCATTTGGAACAGCCCTCTTTGATCCTTATGTAATTTTTATAACAGACTCTCGTATAATTTTGTAATATCTTCTACGCTGGTCTCCTTCGGGTTACCCGGGCGGCATGCATCATCATAAGCAGACTGCGCAAGGAAAGGAATATCCTCTCTCTTTACGATCTCCTTTAAGTCTGTAGGGATTCCAACATCCTCAGAAAGCTGCTTTACAGCGTCGATGGCTGCTTTTCTGTACTCTTCCTGAGTCATCGAATCAACGCCTTCCACACCCATTGCGCGGGCGATCTCACGATACTTCTCGCCGGTTGCCTCTGCGTTATACTCCATAACCGTCGGAAGGATGATCGCATTTGCAACTCCGTGAGGGGTATCATACAATGCACCCAGGGGATGTGCCATAGAATGAACGATACCAAGTCCTACATTGGAGAAGCCCATTCCTGCTACATACTGGCCAAGAGCCATTCCCTCGCGGCCTTCTTTTGTGTTTTCTACTGCACCACGCAGATTCTTTGCGATGATCTCGATGGCCTTGATATGGAACATGTCGGAAAGTTCCCATGCACCGGCGGTGATGTAACCTTCAATGGCATGTGTCAATGCGTCCATACCGGTGGCTGCTGTCAGCCCCTTGGGCATAGATGACATCATATCCGGATCAACAAATGCTACAACCGGAATGTCTTTCGGGTCTACACAGACCATCTTGCGGTTCTTTTCCGCATCGGTAATTACGTAGTTGATCGTAACCTCTGCTGCAGTTCCGGCAGTAGTAGGAACTGCAAAGATCGGAATACTCTTCTTTGTGGTGGGTGCAACGCCCTCTAAACTTCTGACATCTGCAAAATCAGGGTTTGCGATGATGATTCCGATGCCTTTTGCGGTATCCATGGAAGATCCGCCACCGATGGCGATGATGTAGTCAGCACCTGCTGCCTGAAATGCAGCCACGCCGGTCTGTACATTTTCAATCGTAGGGTTCGGTTTGATATTTGAATATACTTCATAAGCCAGACCTGCCTTATCCAGAACATCCAGCACTTTCTTGGTCACGCCAAACTTGATCAGGTCAGGGTCAGAACATACAAATGCCTTCTTAAACTCTCTGCCCTTTGCCTCATCTGCGATCGCCTCGATCGCGCCTGCTCCATGATAAGAGGTCTCGTTCAAAATAAATCTGTTTGCCATTTTCCTTCTCCCTCCTGCAGTTTTCACTGCATCCTTTCTTCTCATTTTGAAGGTTCAGATCATTCGCAAACGAACTGCTACACCGTTTTCTTTTGCTCGTTTTTTCTCTGAACTATCATCTATAGTTTATCTCAAATCCCCTTCATCGTCAACGCAATTCGCTTCTTTTGAAGGTCTACTTCAAGCACTTTTACTTCCACAACATCGCCAACCGAAAGTGCTTCCAGCGGGTGCTTGATAAAACGGTCGCAGATCTGGGAAATATGTACCAGCCCATCCTGATGCACGCCGATATCTACAAAAGCACCAAAATCAATGACATTTCGGACGGTTCCTTTCAGCACCATGCCCGGGGTCAGATCTTTCATCTCCAGCACATCACTTCGAAGAATGGGACGCGGCATATCTTCTCTGGGATCTCTTCCCGGTTTTTCCAATTCTGACAAGATATCTGTCAATGTTAATTCGCCAATCCCCAGTTCTTCTGCCAGTTTCGTTTTATTCTTTACTTTCTTTGAAATGCCCGACAACTGCCCCGGTTTCCAGGTTCCTTTTTCGTAGCCGAGTGTTTCCAACAATTTTTCCGTTGCATCATAACTTTCCGGATGAACACTCGTCGCATCCAGCAGATTTTTGCCATTTAATATACGAAGGAAACCGGCACACTGCTCATAGGCTTTCGGTCCGAGTTTCGGCACTTTCAGAAGTTCATTCCGGCTCACAAAACGCCCGTTTGCCTCCCGGTAGGCAACGATGTTTTTTGCCACTGCTTTACTGATTCCCGAGATGTATTCAAGTAATGACGCACTGGCTGTGTTGAGATCCACACCCACACGGTTCACACAGTCCTCTACCACACCGCCAAGTGCTTCTCCTAATTTTTTCTGGTTCATATCATGCTGATACTGTCCCACGCCGATCGCCTTCGGATCGATCTTAACCAGTTCCGCCAAGGGATCCTGCAGGCGTCTTGCGATAGATGCCGCACTTCTCTGTCCCACGTCAAAGTTCGGAAATTCTTCTGTTGCCAGTTTACTTGCAGAGTACACAGAGGCACCCGCTTCATTTACGATCACGTACTGCACCGGTTTCTTTATTTCTTTTAACAGATCTACGATGATCATCTCGGATTCTCTGGATGCCGTTCCGTTTCCGACAGAGATCAGTGAAATATCATATTGGTCGATCAGTTGTTTTAAGATCTTTTTGGATTCCTCCACTTTGTTCTGAGGAGCGGTGGGGTAAATGACCTTTGTGTCCAATACTTTTCCGGTCGCATCTACGACTGCCAGTTTGCATCCGGTTCGAAAGGCAGGATCCCAGCCGAGTACTACTTTTCCTGCGATGGGCGGCTGCATGAGAAGCTGTCCGAGGTTTTTACCGAATACGGCAATCGCGCCGTCCTGGGCTTTCTCTGTCAGATCCGCGCGGACTTCCCGCTCGATGGCCGGCGCGATCAGACGATCGTAACTGTCTGCGATCGTTTCCTGCAAGACTGTCTTTGTGTTTGGGTTGTCTCTTGTGATCACCTGTTTTTCCAGATAACGAAGGATATCTTCTTCCGGCGCTTCGATCTTAACGGTTAGTTTCTTTTCCGCTTCTCCCCGGTTTAAGGCTAACACGCGATGTCCTGCCAGTTTATTGACCGGCTCCGAAAAATCGTAATACATCTCATATACCGTTTTTTCTTCCGGATCCTTTGCCGCAGAACGGACCACGCCTTTTTTCATGGTCAGTTCCCGGATCCGTATACGATAATCTGCTTCTTCTGAAATCGTTTCTGCCACGATATCTTTTGCCCCCGCCAACGCTTCCTCGGCTGTGGCTACTTCTTTTTCTTCATTTATGAACGCCGCTGCCTCCTCCAGCATCGGTTTCCCGGTCATCTGAAGCATCAACAGATTTGCAAGCGGCTCTAAGCCTTTTTCTTTCGCGATCGTCGCACGCGTGCGGCGCTTTGGCCGATACGGGCGATACAGATCTTCTACAACGACTAAGGTCTGGGCTGAGAGGATCTGGGCTTTTAATTCTTCCGTCAGTTTGCCCTGCTCTTCGATGGTTGCCATGACCTGTTCTTTTTTCTCTTCCAGATTTCTTAAATATGTTAAGCGTTCAAACAGATTTCTAAGCTGCTCGTCGTTTAATGCGCCGGTCGCCTCCTTACGGTAACGCGCGATGAAGGGGATCGTGTTGCCCTCATCGATCAGTTTGACTGCGGCGTCCACCTGATTTTTGCGAACATCAAGTTCTGCGGCGATGGTTGCTATAATGTCCATAGTATTTGTTTCCTTCCTTTTCGAATTTCGATTTTCATTATAACCCACTACGGGGTCGGTGTGCAACGACTTTCATGGAGCGCTACTTTTCGAGCAGCAGACTACCGCCACATTTTGGTTTCCCGTTACGTCAGGCTACACCG
>CAMBUC010000071.1 GCA_945871045.1 uncultured bacterium | reverse complement strand
TGAACCGGTTACTTCATCGGAACTGGTAAAGATGGCAACTGTGGAGTTTAACTGGAAGCGAACAACTGCACACAATGTTTTGAGAAGATTGATTGATAAGGGATTGTTTCAGAATGAAAATGGACTGGTAACAGCCGTAATATCCAGAGAGGAATTTTATGCCAGACAGAGCAGACAGTATGTTGAAGACACTTTTGCGGGTTCTCTTCCGGCATTTATTGCAGCATTTACGCAGGATGCAAAACTGACAACGGAAGAAGCAGAGGCAATTCGTAAGATGATTGATCAGGCGGAGGAAAAGTGAGTATGGGAGTAATTTTCATAAAACTGCTGAATATGAGCATCACAGCCAGTTGGTTGATCTTAGCAGTATTAGGTATTCGCTTTTTATTCAGGAGAATACCGAAGTGGATTACCTGTTTATTATGGGGTGTGGTAGCAGTCAGACTGATATTTCCGTTTTCCATTGAAAGTGCATTTAGTCTGCTGCCAAGTGCAGAGCCGATCAGAACGAGTACCATGGTAGAGGGAGAACGGATGTCTTATGTGCCGTACGTAGACAGTCACATAGGTGTTGTAGAAGATACTGTAAATCCCTTATTGGCAGAAACCTTTGCATATCAGGAAACAGAAAGCGTGGCTCCATTACAGATAGCAACAGGAATCGCAGGAAGTGTTTGGCTGTGTGGAATGATAGTATTACTCATATTTGCAGCAATGAGTATGATAAGACTACGCCTATATGTAAGGGAGGCTATACTTTACAAAGAAAATATTTATATCTGTGATGCAGTAACATCCCCTTTTATTTTGGGAATTATCAGACCAAGAATATTTCTTTCCTCTTCACGATCAGAGGAAGAGGTAGAATATATGATAGCCCATGAGAGTGCACATCTGAAAAGAAAAGATCACTTGTGGAAACCTTTTGGGTATTTGCTTCTTTGTATCTATTGGTTCAACCCTCTATGCTGGGTTGCATACATGATGCTATGCAGGGATATCGAACTTGCCTGTGATGAAAAGGTAATTCGTGATATGAGTTTTGCGGATAAGAAAGAATATTCCAGAGTGCTATTGTCCTGTGCAACGCAGAGACGATTAGTAATGGTGTGCCCATTGGCATTTGGAGAAGTGGGAGTAAAGGATCGAGTGAAGTCGGTGCTGAATTACAAAAAGCCATCCTTCTGGATTGTTCTGATATCCATGGTTGCCTGTGTAGCAGTGGCTGTATGCTTTTTGACAGAACCGAAAAGTGATTTTTCGATAGCAGACTACAAGGCAATCAGTTATAGAGAATATCAAAAACTGACAGGATATGACGCCGAATTTTATCATGCCTTATACTATATCGGGAAATTGCCCAAAACAGAATTGTCAATCGTTTTTGAAGGGGCGTATGATGAAGATGTAGCAGGGGCTGTTCTGCCTGAGGATGCCAAAGCAATACGGTTACAGGGGAAACTATCAGAGTTGTTTGGTAATAATACCAATCAATTAAGCGAGTCGGAACTTCTGAAAACAATAAGTGAAAATTACGGAAAGGTTCGTTCCATAGATTATAGGGAAGGGGCGGCAACCGCATATTATGTGGGTGATCATTATGCACATATAGCAGTTGCAGCTGATACGGATGATAATAGGAATACTGTGTTTGAGATTGCAGTGGAAAATCAGACGGAAAACGAAAAAATGTTTTCGGGCAGCAGTTCTTTTTGGCTGATCTGGGAAGAGGAGGAGTCAGTCGAACAAAACGAGAATGTGGAAGACGCAAAAGATGAAAATGGATACATATGGCTATCCGATACGGTGTTTAAAAGTGAACTTGAGGATTTGGATGGGAATGGTACGAAAGAATATGTGGAGGTCGACCTGGGAGATGAATCAAACGACTTCTATTCCCATTTCAAGTTTTATTGGAATGATGAGGTGATTTATGAATATGAGGATCCTTGTAGAATTGACCCAGGCGTAGCAGAATATATAGACTTGGATAGTGATGGGGAAAAAGAGATTTTCTTTTCTTTCGCTCCAAGAGTAAATTCCATGCCACTGGAGGAATATATCGTATTAAAGCAGAACAATTCAAGTTGGAAACCGCTAGAGATGATTCATGGCGAAACGATGATGGATAATGCATTCCCATTGTCTGTTACAAAGGGAGACACCAGGTGGCAGGCTGTGATATCCTGCGAGAACTTGGATGAAACAGTTTCTTTCGATGTAGAATTGCATTATTTAGATTTGAAAAGAGAATGTGAATTTCTTTCAGACAACGGGGAAGAAACGGAATTTACCCGTCAGTTGGTTGAACGGTATGAAACAGAATTTGTAGATTGCCCTTCGGGAGAAATCTGTGGGAATGTGTCAGCGTGGGGAATTTGGAATATAGAAGTAGGAGAATATGAAGGAATCCCCTGTCTGATTGCAACACATGGGATTCAGTGTTATGACAAGTTTGATTGCTGGGGAGAGGCAGATGTCTACTTTGATTATGATGAAAAAGGAAATACAAGATTTTTGAGCATTCAGTTTCGGCCACTGAACCGGTATTTGGATCAAAATAAAGAAACAGAAGAAAGAATTTATGAAGGTGAGACTCCCGGCGCTTCTTATGGTGATATTGCATTTGAGGCCAAAGTCTGGGAGTAAAATCCCAGGCTTTTTTGCTCGGGACAGAATAAAATTTGAATCAGAGGTATATTTCAATTAAACATGAGGGATAGGAGCGGTAATTATGGAGCATATTTCAAGAGAGAATGCATATAAACTTTTAAGAAAATACAACAATGACCCTTTTCATATTCAGCATGCATTTACTGTTGAGGCAGTGATGCGTTGGTTTGCAAAGGAGCAGGGATATGAAGAGGATGCAGAGTACTGGGGAATCGTAGGTCTCCTTCACGATATTGATTTCGAACTGTATCCGGATGACCATTGCATGAAGGCACCGGAACTTTTACGCAATAACGGGGTGGGAGAAGACATCATTCATGCTGTATGTTCTCATGGTTATGGGATAACAGTGGGAAATGGCACCACAATTGATGTGGAACCTATTCATGAGATGGAGAAGATTCTTTTCGCTGTGGATGAACTTACCGGATTGATATGGTCGGCATCAATCATGAGACCATCAAAGAGTACAAAGGATATGGAACTGAAATCTCTAAAGAAGAAATACAAAAGCAAGGGTTTTGCTGCGGGATGCTCAAGAGAGGTGATCGAACGGGGCGCGAAGCAGTTAGGATGGGAACTTGATACATTACTTGAAAGAACCCTAAAAGCAATGGCGTGGGCAGAGGATACCATACATGGGTTGATGCAAGCGGAATTTTCGGAAGAACATGCGTAAAGAATAGATTTGTGAAAAAAATGTGAATTATTGGCACTCGATATTGACGAGTGCTAATAATGGTGCTATAACAGTATCAACAAAGGAAATGAAGAAGAAATAAATACTTCAAATCCCTTGGAAATCATTGAAGGGTATAAAAGGAGGAATTATTATGTTAGTACCGAGCATTTTTGGAGAGGATTTATTTGATAACTTTTTTGAGGATTTCACAAGACCTGCAAGAACTACTGTAAGCTACAATGCACCCACCGCAACGGTAATGCGTACAGACGTAAAGGAGACCGCTACCGGCTATGAGTTGGACATCGATCTTCCGGGTTACAAGAAAGAAAACGTACAGGTTGAGTTGAAAGACGGCTGCCTGAATGTATCTGCAAAAGTAGAGCAGAACAACGATCAGAAAGACGAAAACGGAAAGTTTATCCGCCGGGAGCGTTACAGCGGAACTTGCAGCAGATCCTTCTATGTTGGCGAGGATGTTGAAAAAGATGAGATCAAGGCAAGATTTGAGGACGGAATCTTAAAACTGTCTGTACCGAAGAAGGATGCAGAACCAAAGATAGAGGAAAACAGATATATCGCCATCGAGGGCTAAACAGATGCCCTTGGAATTTCATTCCACCGGGATACTGCAGATCTTGCCGGCCCGGCGAATAAAAAGAGACAAGGCGGGGGTGCCCATAGGGTGCTCCCGCCAATTTTTTTGGAAAAATATGTCGAAGTCAATGAAAAGAAAGACTTTGAGGCATTGAATATCACACCTGTTTTGTGGTAAGATAAACTCACATTTGGAGTTAAAGGGAGATCTGCATGAATGAACGAGCAGAGTACAATGGCGCGGCGTAGAGCAAACAAAACAGCGTTGATCTTATATGGGGTGATGAATCTGGTGCTGATTCTCTGTTACCTGCTTGAGGTGGTGAAAAAAGGCCGAACAGTCGGTTACTTTGTTGTATTTTGCCTGCTTGCAGCCATTCCGTGGGTGATCAGTGCCCTGATCTATCGAAAGGCGCCAACGTCAGAAGTGATACAGTATACGATTCCCGGTGGATTTTCCATTTTCTACCTCTTTATCATATTTACGACGGTATCGCCGGTTGCCTTTGTTTATGCTTTTATTATTGCGATCGCATTGATACCGATGGCGAATATGAGAATGAATCTCGGTTATATGGGTATCGTAGTCATCGGAAATATTGTACAGGTGGCGTTGCAGGCATTCTCCGGTGGGATTGCATCGGAGGATCTGCCAAATATTGAGATTCGAATTGCTTCTTCGCTGATGGTAGGTGTTTATCTCTATGTCAGTACAAAGGTGTTGATCTCTAACAATCAGGAACGCTTAGAGGAACTGGAGGAAGAGAAACAGCGTACGGCAGATCTTATGGAACAGGTGCTTCGTGCATCGGACCAGATTACCTGTAATATTGGAACGCTGTCTGATAAGATGGGTATTCTCGAACATACCACTGGGCAGACCATGAGTGCGATGCAAGAAGTTTCTACGGGAACCAATGATACGGCAGCGTCGATTCAGGTGCAGATGCAGAAAACTGAAGAGATTCAGAATACGATTGGAAATGTTGGCGCAGCGGCAGAAGCAATTTCCGAAGATATTCAGGCGACAAAGGTGGAGTTGGATCGTTCGGAAGCCGGTATCCGTTCGTTGATCGAGCAGGTTCGTATCTCAAATCAATCCAATGAGGAAATGGCATCAGAGATGGTGAAACTGAAGCAATATACGGATCAGATGCAGACGATCATTGATGTGATCGATAACGTAACCTCGCAGACCAGTTTGCTTTCCTTAAATGCCAGCATCGAAGCTGCGCGGGCAGGTGAGGCAGGAAAAGGCTTTGCGGTTGTGGCAACGGAGATTTCTTCGTTGGCAGTACAGACCCAGCAGGCGACAGAGGACATTACATCCCTCATTAACAATATTTCTGCGGAACTGGCAGTGGTTGTCCGTTTGATTGAAAATGTGATCTCTAATACAAAAATACAGAATGAAGCAGCAAATCATACAGCCGATAGTTTTTGTGCGATTTTTGAAAAGATCGAAGAAGTGGCCGCACAAACGGAACGTACCATGCACCTGATGACAGATTTGGAACGTGCGAATACTGCTATCACGCGGGGTATTGAAACCATCTCCGCGGCAACAGAAGAAGTAACTGCTCATTCCAGCGAGACACTATCCATTGGTGAAGAAAATAATAAGGTGACCGGAGAAGTAGGTATCATTATCAATAAACTTCATGAAATGGCGCAGGAACTTAGCGGTATGACGGAATAGATCGTTACATATTTTAGAAATGCAGCATGGTGAGGATGCCAATATAGCAGAGGTGTGCTATGGATTATATTATACATTATGATGTGGCAGCGTTATTGATCACATTGATTCTTATCATACAATATTATTCAAATCGCAGGATCAGTTTAGGTGTAAGCAGAGTATTTGTGGTGGCTTTGATTATAGCGACCCTTTCAAATGCGCTGGATCTGATCACTGTTTATACACTGAATCATCCGCAAGATGTGCCGACGGAACTCAATTATCTGATCAATATGGTGTATTTGATCGGTTTTAATAGTGTTCCGTTGTTGTATTTTGTTTATGTGCGCGAATCCATTGATTCATCGGCCCGGTGGAAAAGATGGGAATATTTCCTTGGGATTGGTCCTTATCTGGTGGCTGTACTTCTGATCCTGACAACACCGATTACGCATGGCGTGATTTATTTCGAAGATGGACTGTATTACAAACATGGTCCGATGCTGACACTTTTGTACATGATCGCTTTTTTTTACATGATTTCGGCATTGATTATCATGATCTGCCACAGAAAGGCGCTGACAAAATCCCAGAGCCGTGTAATGATCTTCTTTTCGGTGGAAGCCATTTTAGGAATCCTATTACAGTTTTTGATACCGGGACTTTTGATTGTTCAGTTTGCAATATCACTAGCACTGCTTTTGGTGTATTTGTCATTGGAGAATCCGGAAGAATTTATGGATACCCAGATCGGTGCGTTTAATCGTCTGGCGTTGGTCGAAACGCTCAACAGTTATCTGAGAAGCGGAAAAGATTTTGAGATCATGGGTGTACAGATCGAGGGTATCGGATATTTGAGAAATGTCCTTGGGCTAACTAATATCACCGGTCTCATGAAGACAATCGCAGACTTTTTGAAGAGTATTGCCGGAAGAAGTAGAAACGTATTTTATATTGAGCATAACCGTTTTGTAATTGTTTCGGAGGGCGATCATGCGAATTGGACCCTCTTTCAAGAGGTGTTGCAGCGTCGTTTTTCCGGAGCGTTTCCTTTCGAAGGCAACAATTTTAGTTTGGATCTGGCGCTTGCTTTGCTCACAAACGAAGAGCATCAAGGGATCGCAAATGCAGATGATATTGTGCGCATCATGGAGTGTTCGCTTCAAGAGGCAGAAGAAACGGGTCTGGAACTGATGACGATCTCCGGCGAGAAATTGTTGGAAAAGGGCCGCAGAGAAGGCGAGATCTTACATATTTTGCGGGAGGCATTGCGCTTTGGACGGTTTGAAGTGTATTATCAGCCAATCTATAATGTGCAGAAAAAGTGTTATTGCTCCGCTGAGGCGCTGATCAGATTGAAAGATGATCGTATGGGATATATCAGTCCTGAAGAATTTGTTCCAATTGCCGAGCGGCATGGGCTTATTATTGAAATGGGTAATTACGTTTTTCGTGAAGTGTGCCGTTTTATGACAGAAAAGCATTTATGGGAAAGCGGGATTGAATATATTGATGTGAATTTGTCGGTAGTACAATGTATGCAGGAAGATTTGTACCAGCAGTTGATTTCTATTATGGATGAATTTCAATTACCCTACCACTGTATTAATTTGGAGATCACAGAGACGGCAGCGGTTCTTTCCTCTGAGCGCCTTCGGAATAATATGACGAAGTTAATGGACAAAGGTGTAAACTTCTCGTTAGATGATTACGGTACCGGTTTTTCAAATACGGCAAGTATTGTTGATTATCCGTTCCATACGATCAAGTTAGACAAATCCATGCTTTGGTCTTCAACGGCTAGTGAGAAGGCACTGTGCGCATTGGAATATATGATCGCAATGATCAAATCCATGCACATGGAGATTGTTTGTGAAGGCGTGGAAACTGAGGAACAGGCAACTATGTTGGAAGACATGGGCTGCGATTACTTTCAGGGCTACTTTTTTTCAAAACCCGTACAGGGGGAGGAGTTTTTGGATTTGTTAGAAAGAGAGCGCGTATATCAATTGCTGGAGGAAGATTAAATGTTAAAGATTGATGAGAAAAAAGCGGATTACTGGCTGAAAAAGGCAGAAGAAAGCGAGAGAGGGCAGCGTGCAGCAGCTTATTTTAAGGAAGGATATAATTGCTCTCAGGCAGTAGCGCTGGCATTTGCCGATCTGATCGGAATGGATGAGAAACTGTTGGTGCGTACGACATCTTCCTTTGGTGGGGGAATGGGTCGTCTTCGTGAAGTATGCGGCGCTGTGAGTGGAATGTTTTTTGTGGCTGGTGCGTTGTATGGCTATGGAGAACCGGGAATGGCCGGTCAGCAGGAAAAGGCTGCACATTATGAGCGGATACAGGAACTGGCCGCAGAGTATCGTGCTGTCAACGGATCGATTGTATGCCGCGAATTGCTGGGATTGGATCATTCCGGAGCCGATCAGCCGACGCCTGAACTTCGAACGGCAGAGTATTACAAAAAAAGACCGTGTGGGCAGTTGGTTCTGTTGGCTGCAACGATTTTGGAAGAGTATATAGCGAATCATTAGATGATGAAATAAAAGAAGGCACCGAGACTATGTTTTCATAGTTTCGGTGCTTTTATGGTTATTGTTCCCATCTTCCGCTGGCGCCACAGGGGAGCACCAGACCGTTACCGGAAACCGGTAAGCCAATCTCGCCGGCTTCCACATGACCGCCCCATTTTTTTAGTTCCAACGACAGCATATATGCAAGAACGGCAGGCTGCAAACCGGTCGTATAACTATTAATAAGGAAGAAAAGCGGTTCCTCGCTTAATAATTGTGTGCAAAGTTGAACCAGAGGATAGACTTTTTCCTCTATTTTCCAGATTTCTCCTTTCGGGCCTCTGCCGTAAGAGGGGGGATCCATAATGATCGCATCGTAGGTCTTGCCGCGACGGATCTCTCGCTCTACAAACTTGACACAGTCATCGACGATCCAGCGGATCGGTGCTTCGGAAAGGCCGGAACTGGCAGCGTTTTCTTTTGCCCATGTGACCATTCCTTTGGATGCATCTACATGTGTGACCGAAGCCCCGGCAGCAGCGGCAGCGATGGT
Organism: uncultured bacterium; assembly: GCA_945871045.1. GTDB lineage: Bacteria > Bacillota > Clostridia > Lachnospirales > Lachnospiraceae > W0P33-017. Next base: position 286 of record CAMBUC010000071.1, on the reverse strand, counting down.
AGCGCCGCCGGTGTAAGCAAAAAGATTTAATACCTTAATGGGTCGACCTGCTTCACGGATCTTTTTTGAGAACCAATCCCAGTTGGTGGCCTGTTCCGGGAATAAGCCGGTGTGTTTAAAACTGAAGGGCTTTAAGTTAAAGGTGAGGGTGTGCCCTTCTAAAGGGTAATCGATCGTCCACTGTTCCGGCAGATCGAAAAACTCCCAACTGCCGCCGCCTTTTGCACTGCGGTGGTAATGACCGTTTAACTGTTTCCAGCGGTTGTTTTTGGGTGTATCCCAGATA
>CAMBUC010000070.1 GCA_945871045.1 uncultured bacterium | reverse complement strand
AAAATATTTTTAAAAGATTGTCAGAGGAAACATCCGCTTGGTATGCGTATGTTACATGCATTGCTGCGTCTGATGGCGCCGCTCTTATAGGAAGGATACTTCGATTGCAGAACACAGCTGCAGTTTATTAGGGCTTAAAAAAAGTGTATGCCGCTTTTGTAACATAAAATTTGAAACCGGCGGCTTCAATAGATGATGCAGCGCGAATGGAAACGGAGCCGATCAGTGTATCGTTTAACGTATAAACCGCTTCGCCTACGATGATCCCTTCTTCCACCGGTGCTTCCAGAGTTTCCGGGAGAACGATTTCTTTTTTAACAGATGACAGGTCTCTTCCTTCGGTGTCTAAGAATTCCATAGGTCCATCGTAACGAAGTGGAAGCGTATCCGATGTTCCGTGGGTAATCGGAAGTGGTGTTAAGGGATCTTCGTTTTTGTCTTCATACAGTTTGCATCTGGAAAATCCGTAGTCCATACAACTTTGCAGATCTTTGACGCGGGATTTGATGTCGGGTTCAGCCATGAGAACGGTGATCAGTTCCAGGGAATCTTTTGCAGCTGAGGCACTGATACAATATTTTGCAAGTGATGTATATCCGGTTTTTAAACCGGTCGCATAAGGGTATTGTTTTAGAAATTTATTTGTATTGGTAAGTCCGAACTCGGAGGATCCCCGGCGTGTTACGTGGGTAATGGAATCCTGCCAGACCGTACAATAATCATGGATTTTCGGATATTTTGTCAGCAGTTCCCGAGACATGAGGGCCACGTCTCTGGCTGTTGTGAGATGGCCTTCTGCTTCTAATCCGCAGCAGTTGGCAAAGGTGGTGTGTTCCATACCCAGTTCCTTTGCTTTGGCGTTCATCTGATCTACAAAGGCAGGTTCCGATCCTGCTACAAATTCTGCCATTGCAACGCTGGCATCATTGGCGCTGGCAATACTGATACATTTGATCATATCATCCACTGTCTGTGTTTCGCCGGGTTCTAAATAGACTTGTGATCCGCCCATGGAGGCGGCATGTTCAGAAACAGTAACGACATCATCTAACGTATATTTTTTGTTTTCAAGTCCTTCAAAAATGAGAAGGAGCGTCATGATCTTTGTGACACTGGCAGGGCGCAGCCGTTCGTCTGCATTTTGTTCAAAAATAACCGTGCCGGTTTTCGCTTCCATGATGATAGCGGATTTTGCCGCGGGGTGTAATGGATTGGAACCTTCCGTTGTGCTTTCGGTCTGTTGGGATGTATTTTTTGTTTTAAGTGTTTGGGCAGAAGTGATACAAACGGCAGTTTGTGAGCCTGATAAATAAGAACACAAAAAACTCAAAATAAGAAAAAATACGATCAGTTTCTTCTTATGATAACTGTTCGTGCAAAGAATGTTGTGCATGTTACAGTTCCTTTTCTTCTTTCTAATAGTTTACGATAGATGGAAAGGATTTATGAAAGAACAGGCAGCCGGAACAAGAAAAATCTCTCTGTTTTATGAAAGGATTTTTATGGACAAAAAAGAAGGAGGAGGAATGTGATTTATAAACTTTTATTGGGATTGTTTCTTTTGGTGCTCTTTTATGTGATCTGGCAGGCGCAGGAACTAAAGAAATTCAATCTTACGAGGTACGAGATTTCTTCAGAAAAATTACAGGACAAGCATACATGGGTGGTATTGTCGGACGTACACTTGTGGCAATATGGGGCACATAACGAACGATTGCTTTCTGCCATCGAGAAGGAACATCCGGAAGCGATCTTTCTGCCGGGTGATCTGGTCATTCACACAAAACCGGAGAAATTTTATATTGCAGAAGAATTGATGGAGCAATTGATAAAGATCGCACCGGTTTATTTTTCAAATGGAAATCACGAAAGCAGGCTTGAGGATCCTGCCATGGATCATGATGCATCCTATCAAAAACTGAAACACCGGATGGAGGAACTGGGCGTACATGTTTTAAACAATGACCGGGAAGTTCTGGTATCCGGAAAAGACCGCATCATGATCAGTGGATTGGAATTGCCACTCAAATATTATAAAAAGGGTGTTGATACACCTATGGAATCCGAGGAACTGATGAACTGTTTAGGGGAAGCGGATGCAGACAACTATCAGATCCTGCTTGCCCATACACCCAAGTATGTGCCTGAGTATTTCCGGTGGGGAGCAGATCTTAGCCTGTCCGGACACTATCATGGAGGCCTGGTTTGTGTTCCCGGCATTGGAAGTATCATATCCCCGCAATTTGAACTGTTTCCAAAATACAGTTTCGGCCGTTTTGATGAAGGAAGTCAGAGGGCATTGGTCAGCCGTGGACTAGGTACGCATACATTTCACATCCGCATTTTTGACCGCAGTGAACTATTGGTGATCTCTGCATCACCCGGACAGAATCAGACCTGATTGGGAGAAACTTCGAATAGATACAAAAAATGCTTGCATTTTCCAACCTCAGCGTATAGAATAGGATAGGACATAAAACACTATATCTAGGGGTTGATGCGATGGATTTGACAGTTAAACTACAAGCATTTGAGGGTCCGCTGGATCTGCTGCTACATTTGCTGGACAAGAATAAAGTAAATATTTATGACATTCCGATCGTTGAGATCACCAATCAATATATGGCGTATATCCGGCAGATGCAGCAGCGGGATCTGAATGTGATGAGCGAGTTTATGGTCATGGCTGCTACGCTGTTGGATATTAAGGCCAAAATGCTTCTTCCTGAGCCGGAGACCGAGGATGATGAAGAAGCAGAAGATCCGCGGGCGCAGTTGGTACAGCAGCTCTTAGAATATAAAATGTACAAGTATATTTCTGCTGAATTAAAAGACCGGCAGTTGGATGCCAGCCGTGTATTATTTAAGACACCAACGATTCCGGAAGAAGTGGCTGCCTATGAGGAGCCCGTGAATTTAGAGGAATTGGTTGCGGATCTGACATTAGATAAGTTGAATGATATTTTTCAGTCCATCATGAAAAAACAGGTGGACAAAATCGATCCGATCCGTTCAAAATTTGGAAAGATCCAAAAAGAAGAGATCTCTCTGGATGACTGTATGAACCATCTGATGGACTATGCAAAAACACATAAGCAGTTTAGTTTTCGCGGTCTGTTGGAAGGTGCCCAGAGTAAGACAGAGGTGATCGTTACATTTCTTGCGATCTTAGAACTGATGAAGATGGGAACCATCCGCATCATTCAGGAGGAGATCTTTGATGATATTCAGATCACTTCTCAAGTTGCAGCATAAATGCAGAAACAGGAGTATTTATGGAAAATCAAAACTATAAAGCGGCCATCGAGTCCATCCTTTTTACGATGGGAGAATCGGTAGAACTTTCCAAGATCGCAGATGCCATCGAGTTAGATAAAACAAATACGAAAAAAATTTTAGATGAGTTGATCAGCGATTATGCAAATGCAGAAAGAGGAATTTCCATTATCGAGTTGGAAGGTTCCTATCAGATGTGTACCAGGCCGGAGATGTATGAGTATTTGATCCGTATCGCAAAACAGCCCAAGCAACGTGTGTTGACAGATGTACTGTTGGAAACATTATCCATTATTGCCTACAAGCAGCCTATTACCCGTGTGGAAATTGAAAAGATCCGGGGCGTTTCCTGTGATCATGCAGTGAACAAATTGCTGGAATATCATCTGATACAGGAATTGGGACGTCTGGATGCTCCCGGAAAGCCTTTATTGTTTGGTACAACGGAAGAGTTTTTGCGCAGTTTTGGTGTGCATTCCATCGATGAACTTCCGATATTAAATCCGGATCAGGTAGAGGAATTTCGTCAGGAAGCAGAGGAAGAGATGCAGGTCAAACTGAATGTCTGACCGCTGCAAGGATCGTTTATACTGAGAGTCTATGAATATTAAAATTTTATGTGTTGGGAAGATCAAGGAAAAGTTTTACAGAGACGCGATCGCGGAATATGAAAAACGTCTGTCACGCTATTGTAAACTTTCCATCATTGAAGTGGCGGATGAAAAAACACCGGATAAATGCTCCGAGACAGAAGAACAGTTGATCAAGGAGAAGGAAGCGGCACGTCTTCTTTCCCATGTAAAGGACAATGATCATTTGATCGCCCTTGCTATTGATGGAAAAGGGTATGATTCGGTATCTTTTGCGGGACATCTGGAACAGCTTGCAGTCAGTGGAAAAAGTAATCTGGCATTTGTGATCGGAGGTTCCCTCGGGTTACATAATGACATTTTATGTAAATGCAAGGAGCGTCTGAGTTTTTCGGCAATGACATTTCCGCATCAGTTGATGCGTGTGATTCTTTTGGAGCAGCTTTATCGCAGTTATCGCATTCAAAACCATGAACCATACCACAAGTGATGCATTTTGGGGTGATCGATCAGTTGTTATGTCTTGTGTTTGAGGTGAGCCCATGATCTATCTGTTTACTGCTCTCTATAGTGAGGCATCTGTATTTATAAAACATTTTCAATTGACGAAAAATCATCAGATATCAACCTTTCAAGAATTTTATAATGAGGAAGCCGGCATCCGGCTGACTGTGACCGGTGTGGGTGAGATCGCCGCAGCATCTGCAGTCAGCAGCGTTTGCAGCATCTATCAGACAACCGCAAGTGATCTGCTTGTGAATGTCGGAACATGTGCTGGAACCAGTGATGGCGGTATTTTTTTGTGCAACAAGATCACAGAAATTTCAACCGGAAAGACATTTTATCCGGATCTTTTGTTTTCCCATGATTTTCAGGAAACAGAGTTGCTTACCGGAATGCGTGTTCTGGACATTACCCTTCGAGACCAACTGTTTGCAGACCATTTGGAAGGAATCTGTTATGACATGGAAGCGGCTGCAATTTATCAGGCGGGCTCTTACCATTTCGGTCCTCATCAGATGATTTTTTTGAAATTAGTTTCCGATAGAGGGAATGGTAAAGAAGTAACGAGAGAGCAGATCGATCAATTGATGAACATGCACGCAAAAGAGTTGTGTGGGTTTCTGGAACAGATGAGGCAATTCCGTTTCTCAGAAAGCCGGACGGAATTATGGTCTGTAGAGCGGGAATCACTGTATCTCCGTTTGGGCAGGGACCTTCATTGCTCCAAAGTGATGAGTGATTCCTTGCGACAGCATCTTCACTATTGTTTTTTGGTGGGAACTGATGTGGATGCAGTGTTGTTAGATATGTATGAAAAAGGGCAGCTGCCTTGTAAAGATAAAAGAGAAGGAAAACAACGGTTTGAAGAACTTAAACAACGATTATTTGAATAAGTTTTGCTCACATATTTATATCGAGCGGGCGATTACAGCACATCCCAGGACACAAAAGATCCTGGCTCATTTTCCCCATGCAACAGTCGTAACGATCGACCATTATAAAGATGTTTTTTGCAGAAGCAGACAAAGTTATCCCTTGCAGCATGGCTCTCAAAACCTGATCCTTGCAGAGAAAAAAGGAACCTTGTTATACGAAGGGGCGCCAGTTTGCCAGAGTTTTGGAAATCAATACTTTTATTATACATCCTGTATGATGAATTGTATTTATGATTGCGAGTATTGCTATTTAAAAGGGATGTATCCCTCTGCAAATCTGGTTATCTTCGTGAATCTGGAAGATTATTTTCATGAAGTGGAGCAGATGCTGAAGCAACATCCACTTTACTTGTGCGTTTCCTATGATTCTGATCTTCTGGCACTGGAACAGACGGTTGGTTATGTGAAAGAATGGTGCGATTTTGTACAAACACATGAGAATCTGAAACTTGAGATCCGGACCAAATGTGCAAGTACCGGGATGGTCGGCCAACTGGCACAGACAAAAGATGTGATCCTTGCACTTACGATGTCACCGCAAAAAGTGATCACCAGTTTTGAACATCATACACCATCTCTGGATGCCCGTATTGCATTTACATTGAAACTTCTGGAGGCAGGCTGTGCAGTGAGGCTTTGTTTTGATCCGATGATCTATCTGCCGGGTTGGGAAACCTATTACGGACAGATGATCGATCAGATCTTCATGCATATAGATGTAAATAAACTGATAGATGTAAGTGTCGGAACATTTCGTATTTCTCAGGACTATCTGAAAAAAATGAGGAAACAGTCACCGGACTGCGCAGTTGCATGGTTTCCTTTTCAAAACGAAAACGGTTATTACCATTATCCGGAGTCATTGATGGAACAGATGGAATCGTTTTTGACAAACCGCTTAGCGGAACAACTTCCAAAGGAGAAGATTTTTCGATGGACAGACAATTAGAATCCTTTCACAAACAGAAGAAAGAAAAAGAAGCAGAAGTTCATGCAGAACGCTGTGCAGCGATCGTGACGGGTGCTTCTTCCGGTATCGGAGCGGCCATCAGCAGAAAACTTTGTTCTCTGGGGTTTGAAGTATTTGGTTTCGGTCGTGAATTTCAAACAGAGGATCGGATCTCGTCGGACTTGTTTCACCCTATCGTCTGTGATTTGCTGAATACCGATCAGATGTGCGACCATGTAAAGAAAATCACATCGGAGCATGTGGTCCGTGTGCTTGTGAATAATGCAGGGGTCGGTTATTACGGGCTGCATGAAGAATTAAATCCTGCAAAGATCCGTCAATTAGTGCGGACAAATTTGGAAGTTCCGATGATCCTTACGCAGCAGTTGCTGCGGCATTTAAAAAAACATGCAGGCTATGTGATCAATCTTTCATCTGTAACAGCCCATGGATCGAATCCCCATGGATGTGCGTATGGTGCGACAAAGGCAGGACTTGCAAGTTTTTCCCGCAGTTTGTTTGACGAAGTGCGCAAATACGGGGTGAAGGTGGTGACGATCTTTCCGGATATGACAAAAACGAATCTGTACCGAAATGCAGATTTTCAGGAAGGTGAGGAAGCAGAATCCTATTTGAGCCCGGATGAGGTGGCCGAAGCGGTGGAATTTATACTGAGCCAGCGGGAAGGCATGATCATTACCGATCTTACATTAAAACCGCAGCTGCATCGGATTCAAAAAAAACATCACACAGATCATTTACATGAAATAAGGACGAGGCGAAACGAATGAATTTTGTTTTTTGTCATAAGATACAATATGAAAAAAAAACATCGTTTGAATCCAAATGACACAAACAGAGAAAGCAGAACCCGCGAAAGACTTGCAGAAGGATTAGAACTTCCGAAGGATGTCTCTTGTGGTGTAGTGGTTGTGACTGTGACGGGAAGACGTTCTCTTGTATTGGAAAATTATCGGGGAATCGTTGCATTTGATGATGATCATATTGTCATTCAGACAAAAGAATGCAAAGTCATTGTTCACGGATGCAGATTGAAAGTGGATTACTACACAAACGAAGAAATGAAGATCGTCGGATTGATCCATCAGATCAGTTATGAGGTGTAGCATATGCTTCTTTCGCTCTTAAAATTTGCGCAGGGTTTTTTAAAAGTCACATTGACCGGCAGTTATCCGGAACGCTTTTTAAATTTATGCATTCGGCGAAATCTTTTGATCTGGAATCTATGTCCAAATAAGGACGCGGGCGGATATGATTTTTGTATAAGCCTGAGAGGTTTTCAAAGTGCAAAAGACCTTATGAAAAAAACACATACCACGGTAAAGATCCGAAAAAAATGCGGACTGCCGTTTTTTTTGCATCGGTATCGCGGAAGAAAACTATTTGCACTGGGCCTGCTCATTTGTATCTGTCTGCTTTGGAACTGTTCCGGATATGTTTGGAAGATTGAGGTAAACGGAACAGAAACATTAACGCAGGACATGATCCTGACCTGGCTGAAGCAGCAGCAAACGTATTTTGGCACTCCAAAGAAGGAGATCAGTTGTTCGGAAATCGAAACAAAACTGCGTAAGGATTTTGATGTGATCGCCTGGACTTCCGTAAAACTGGAAGGAACAAAGTTAGAGATCGATGTGGAAGAAAACCTGCCGGAAAATCATATTGCAGATCTGCCAAAAGAAGGGGCCTGGGATCTGGTAGCGGCAGAAGAGGCAACGATTGATTCCATCTATACGAGGCGGGGCACCCCTCTTGTGCAAAAAGGTACGGTTGTCTCAAAGGGTGCTGTTTTAATCTCTGCAAAACTTGAGATCTTAGATGATAATGGGGAGATCGCAAAAGAAAATTATGTAGTTTCAGATGGTGATGTGGTAGGGATCGTTTCAAGATTTTATGAAAATACATTGCCGATCCATTATCAAAAAAAGGTTTATACAGGATCAGAACATACCACGCATATGCTTCAGATTGGGAAATTCCACTGTTTGCTTGGAAAGAAAACCGGTGCATACAGTGCATGTGAAACAACCGTTACTGACAGACAACTGGAACTTCTGCCGAATCTGTTTTTGCCGGTTCATCTGTATACAACCAGACAAAAGGAATACGTTTATCAGCCTGCCGATTATACGAAGCGGGAAGCAGAAGCGGTACTGACTGCCCAATGGGATGCATTTTTGGAAAAATTCAAACAAAAAGGTATTCCAATCATAGTAAAAAATGTTAAAATAGAAAAGGATAAAGAAAATTTCAAGATCCGAGGAAGGATACAGGCAAAGGTTCCCATCGTGAAATATCAACCGGCAGTAAGAAGTGAGGGACAAAACACACGGGAAGAACCGGATCGTCTGGAATGAAAGAAAAGGAATTGAGGTAAATGGCACTAACAGAACTTGGTTTTGATCTACCTGTAGAACATATGGCAAATGTATTTGGTCAGTTTGACGAGTACATGAAGAAAATAGAACGTGCTCTTAATGTGACTGTCGTGGTCCGGGATGGACAGATGAAACTTCTTGGAGAAGGCGGCGCCGTTAAGAGCGCTTCCCATGTTTTTGAGCAGCTTTTGACACTTTCCAAACGCGGAAACACCATCACCGTTCAAAATGTTGATTATGTGCTGGAACTTGCCCGTGAATCAAAAGAGACTGCCATCGTAGCGATTGATACAGACCTGATCTGTCATACGATCAACGGAAAGCCAATCAAACCAAAAACCCTTGGACAGAAGGAGTATGTAGATGCGATCCGAAAGAAAATGATCGTTTTTGGCACGGGACCGGCGGGAACCGGAAAAACATATCTTGCAATGGCGATGGCGA
>CAMBUC010000069.1 GCA_945871045.1 uncultured bacterium | reverse complement strand
ATTTTGTGGGGAAATCTGTGCGGATATGTGCGATCGTCTTCATTTCACTCATGACCATTCCTGATCCTTTCATGTTTTAGAGCCCCGCAAAGGGCAGATTTTTCTCGCCTTTCGGGTACTCTTTATTCAGGTATTCATCCCGTATGACGCGCTCTGCTGCCTGCACTTCATAAAACAACTCTGTGGATGACATACGAAGCGCACCGCCGGAACTGACGGTCAACTGTTCGAGACCATCCGAGGTAGCAACTGTCACCTTCACCTTCTTTCCGAGCGAACGGACAAACTCTTCGATGTACATATCCGCGGTCTGTCCTTCCCGGGTAAACACGAGGTGAATATTGTGATAATCCTGCTCACTGCCTGCATTCCCTTTTCGTTTGTAGGCATCATAGACGACGATGAGATGGCACTGCCTGTAGCCCTGATAATTGCACAGCATGTCATTTAACCGGTCGCGGGCTCCGTCTAAGTTTTCTGCCGCGATCGCCTGTAACTCCTCCCACGCAAAGATCACATTGTAACCGTCCACGATCAGATACTCCTCCGAAGTCTTTGCCGGTTTTCTCGGAAAATCAGATTCTTCCGGACGGCGCAGTTTTGAGGCATAAGACTTTGATTTTGGCAGTGTTTTCCGCTCATAGCCGAGATTTGTATCCCCTGCTCCGGTCCTGCGCTTCACCTCTCCGAAGGTGCGCGTGAAGATCTCTTCCAACTCTTTTTCTCCCGCATAGCCGCCGGACCAGCTGCTGACGGATGTTCTTGCCGCAGCCTTTGCCTCGGCGGCTCTTGCCTGCTCCTCCAACCGCTGCTGTTCGTATGCCTGCATGTCGACTTGCCCGAAAAACTGTATACCGGCAGATGCATCACCCGAAAAACCGCTCTCCAAATGCATATATTCTTCTACTTCATACCACGGCACGACAAAGCCGGCACCGTGCGCACAGAAAACGGAACCCGTGGGATGATCCAGATCGCTTTCGCTGTCATAACCGATCTCTGCGACGATCTCATCCTGCCTGCTCTCATCTACCGGCTCATATCCGGACAATTCCAGCACCAGACGTCCACAGCCCCTGGTATACGCATTGACTTCCGAAAGATATCCCTGCATCTGTTCTGCCGCTGCCCGTCCGACAATCCTTGTCATGGAACCATCCGCTGACGTTTCCGGCGGGTCAAAAGTGCCTTTCATACGCTGGATATCTGCCATGGCACGCCCGATCTGATCTGTGGGGACATCTAATAGAAAACGATAATACGGTTCTAATAAAACACTCTTCGCCTTCTTTAACCCCTGTCGGATCGCACGATACGTAGCCTGCCTGAAATCGCCGCCCTCTGTATGTTTCAGATGGGCGCGGCCCGTGAGCAGCGTGATGCGCACATCTGTGATGGGCGACCCGGTCAGCACACCCGGATGCTCCTGCTCTTTGACATGGGTTAAGATCAGCCTCTGCCAATTGCGGTCCAGTACATCTTCTTTACATGCAGTGCCGATCTCGATCCCACTGCCCCGCTCCCCCGGCTCAAGCAAAAGATGTACTTCTGCATAATGGCGCAGCGGCTCATAATGTCCCACACCTTCTACCGGCGCAGCGATGGTTTCTTTATAGACGATATGCCCTTCCGAAAACTCCACTTCCTCATGGAAACGCTGCCAGATCAGTGTTTTTAACACCTGGGTCTGCACCTCTCCCATCAGCTGCATGTGAATATCCCTTGCCCGTTCATTCCAGATCACATGAAGCAGCGGATCTTCCTCCTCCAACTGGCGAAGTTTCCCTAAAAAAAGAAAGGCATCACAGGTATCCGGAAGTACCAGCCGATAGGTCATGACCGGTGCCAGAACCGGTGAAGCCAATGCCTTTGCGGCTCCAAGCCCATCTCCCGCAGCGGTATGAACGAGACCGCTCAGCGCACAGACCTCTCCGGCCTCTGCTTCCTCTACCGGCTCAAATTTTGTTCCGGAATACAATCGGATCTGGTTGACCTTCTCCGGCTCTTCCGCCCCGGTATCGATCACCGTCTTCACACGAAGTTTCCCACCTGTCAGTTTGATCCAGGTCAGACGTCCACCGGCATCATCCCGGGATATTTTAAATACCCGCGCGCCGAATGCTTCTTCATAAGACGGTTCCGGAAGAAACTGTTCCATTCCGTCTAACAGTTCCTGCACGCCTTCACTTTTTAAAGCAGCACCAAAAAAGCAGGGGAAGATTTTCCGCCCCTGTATCTGTTCTGCGATCTGTATGTCATTTAAAGTGCCCTGCTCAAAAAAAGCATCCAAAAGACGCTCCTCGCACATGGCAATATTTTCCATCCACTCATCATCATGGACCGTGGAAAAATTCTGGCAGCCATCGGATAATTCCTTTTGCAGTTCCTGCATGAGTGTGTCTGCATCTGCCTGTGCCAGATCCATCTTGTTGATAAACAGAAACACCGGTATCTCATAACGCGCCAACAGTTTCCATAGTGTCCGCGTATGGCTTTGTACACCGTCTGTCCCGCTGATTACCAGCACCGCCGCATCCAGTACACCCAGCACCCGCTCCATCTCCGCGGAAAAATCCACATGACCCGGTGTATCTAAAAGAGTGATCGCACGCTCTTTCCAAAAAAATCTTGCCTGTTTGGAGAAGATCGTGATACCCCGTGCACGCTCCTGCTCATCTGTGTCCAAAAAGGCATCCTTATGATCCACACGCCCCAGGGAACGGATCGCCCCCGCCTCAAAGAGCATGCTTTCGGACAGGGTCGTCTTTCCCGCATCAACATGTGCAAGGATGCCAATACTTCTTTTTTTCATGATTTATGAATATGCGTTCCTGAAATAATCGTTCAGTTGATTCAAAGATCGAATCAAGATCGCCAGTTCCTCCTCTGAAAGATTGGCTTTTGCATTGGCGATCATCTCCTCATGAAACCGCTTGTGATGGTGAAAAGCAGCTACTCCACGCTCTGTCAACGTCAAATAAACGACGCGCTTATCCTTCTCACTGCGGGTACGGGTCACATATCCGTGTTCCACCAGTCCATCTACAGCACGCGTAAGAGTTCCCGTTGTGACGGACATGAGTTTTGCGACCTCCGAACTCCTCTTTGCCTCTCCAAGCCCGATCGCTTCTATAATATGCATGTCATTGTTCGTCATATCGGATAATTCTTCTGTGATCAGACATTTTCCCTCTATATCCATCAGATCCTGAAACAGATGGACCAGAATCTCATTTAATGTCTCGTCAGTATTCATGTTCGGCTCCTTTACCATTGGATCACTGCGGCGCCCCATGTGAGTCCCGCGCCAAATCCGGCCAGAACGATTCGCTCGTTCGCCTTTATCATACCATTTTTATTTAAAGAATCCAAGAGGATTGGAACACTTACTTCACATTTTGTTATCCAATCTCGAAACTGCCTCTCTACTACCACTAATACATCTTATTTTCATAATCCTGCAACTCATGAAAAATATTATCCACGAATACGACATCATCCACAACGCGATATAGCATAAAACATGTTTTAGACTTTCAATCGTTGCATCGTAATCATTCAGTACATTTTCTGCCGCCTGCATACTCTCTTTCTCAAAAATAAGATATTTAATAAAACGCTCTAAGTCCTCTTCTGCATCTCTTGTAACTACTACTCTATAATCCATACTTTGCCCTCATGTCACGAGAAACTTCTGTCGCATCTTTATACATCCCCTGTGCTGCGTGATTGCGCGATTTTTCCAACTTATCTAATATTTCATGTTCTGTTAACGCATCATACGGCTTTTCATTTGCCCGTTTTATTTCAAACGGAAAACCATTTACTGCCAGCGCCTGAGTTAAAAACATACGAATTGCAGTTGTGGTATCTGTTCCTAAATCTTTAAATAACGCATCTGACTTTATTTTTAAATCATCATCTACTCTTACTTGAATCGTACTTGCCATGAATTCCGCCTCCTACATCTACTCTATTTTTACTATAAAAATAGCAAACAAAAAATGCTAAGTCAATACTTTTGTAATGACTTAGCATTTTTATCACTTACATACTGCACGCATTCCCGGTTTTGCAGGTATTCCCATAAGAAACGCGATGTTCCTCTACATTTTTACCTCATCAAGCACGTCCCGAAGCATCGATGCGGAACGCTTCAAACATGCTAATTCTTCCTCGGAAAGGGGGATCGGCACCTTCGTCTCCACTCCATTTTTTCCGACGATAGCAGGCATAGAAAGTGCCACATCCGAAATCCCGTATTCTCCATACATGATAGATGAAACCGGTAAGATCGATTTTTCATCCCGAAGGATCACCTCGCAGATCCGCCGCACCGACATGGCGATGCCAAAATAGGTCGCCTGCTTTTTTTCTATGATCTCATAAGCACTGTTCTTCACCTGCTCTGCGATCTGCCGGGTATTTTTTTCGTGTTCATAGTGACCCCGCAGTTCGCAAAAATCGTTGATCGGAATACCGGAAATATTGGCACCTGACCAGGCGGCAATCTCACTGTCCCCATGCTCTCCGATAATAAACGCATGGACGCTGCGGCTGTCTACCGTTAAATGTTCTGCCACTTCATATTTTAACCGGGCGGTGTCAAGCACCGTACCGGAACCCAGCACACGGTTTTCCGTATATCCGGACAATTTGGCTGCCACATAGGTCAGGATATCTACAGGATTTGAAACGATTAGCAAAATTCCTTTGTAATCCTGTTCTGTGATCCGCGGGATGATCGATTGAAAGATCTTTACATTTTTGTAGACGAGATCCAGCCTGGTCTCGTCAGGTTTCTGGTTTGCTCCTGCCGTGATCACGGTGATGGCTGCATCTTTCAGATCCTCATAATCTCCTGCATAGATCTTTGCAGGTTTTGAGAATGGAACACCGTGGCTGATATCCATCGCCTCCCCTTCCGCTCGATTCTTGTCCACATCGATCAGTACCATCTCTGAAAACATACCACTTTGCATCAGCGCAAAGGCGCAGGCGGCTCCTACAAATCCGCATCCGATAATAGCGATCTTCTGTGTATTGATACCTGTTTTTTCTTTTTGATCCATCATAATTTTTCTCGCTCCTTATATCTTGAAAAAAATGTTGCATAATCTATAATAAGACTGTGCAAAATTAATAGATTTATTCGGAGGTAAACGAGCATATGCGAAAAACTAAAATTATTTGTACCATGGGACCTGCAACAGAAGTGCCCGGTGTACTGGAAGCACTCGTAGATAACGGCATGAATGTTGCCCGTTTCAACTTTTCCCATGGCGATCACGAAGAACAAAAGAGGCGTCTGGACAACCTCAAGCGGATCCGAAGCGAAAAAGATCTGCCGGTTGCCATTCTTTTAGATACCAAAGGACCTGAGATCCGTGTAAAAAACTTTAAAAATGAAAAAGTTCAACTGACACGGGGTCAGACATTTACACTTACCGCCGGCGATGAAGACGGTGATGAACAGTTTGTCGGCATTACCTGCAAAGAACTATACCAGGATGTTTCCATCGGATCGACCATTCTTTTAGACGATGGTCTGGTCTCCATGGAAGTGAAAGCCATCGAGGGCAGTGATATTGTCTGCGAAGTACAAAATGACGGATCCCTGAGCAATCACAAGGGGATCAATGTACCCGGTGTCCATCTCTCCCTGCCCTATATGAGCGCCAAAGACCGGGACGATATTTTGTTTGGGATCGATCAGGATGTGGACATGATCGCTGCATCTTTCGTCCGCACGAAGGAGGATGTGCTCCAGATCAGACGTCTATTGGCGCAGAATGGCGGCGAGGGAATTTCCATTATCGCAAAGATTGAAAATGACGAGGGTGTCAAACATATTGACGAGATCATCGAAGTTTCCGACGGGATCATGATCGCCCGCGGAGACATGGGCGTGGAGATCCCCATGGAAGAAGTTCCGATCATTCAGAAAATGATCATCAAAAAAGTATACGCGGCAGGAAAACAAGTGATCACCGCCACTCAGATGCTGGATTCCATGATGAAAAATCCCCGGCCCACCCGTGCAGAGGTGACTGACGTTGCAAATGCGATCTACGACGGAACAAGTGCCATCATGCTTTCCGGCGAAACTGCTGCCGGTGCATATCCTATCGAGGCCCTTCAGGCAATGGTCCGCATCGCAGAGCGTACAGAGTCTGATATCGACTACCGCAAGCGCTTTTTCGCAAATGCCCGTGGGGAAAATCCCGATATCACGGATGCGATCTGCCATGCTACCTGTACCACAGCCCTCGACCTTGGCGCCCGTGCGATCCTCACAGTCACAAAATCCGGCTATGCGGCACGCATGATCTCCCGCTATCGTCCGCAGTCGGACATCATCGCATGTACACCCAGCGCCCGGGTCGCAAGACAGTTAAATCTTTCCTGGGGTGTCACACCGATCTTCATGGAAGAACGTCATCATTTGTTGGATCTGTTCAACCACGCCGTGGAATGTGCGCAGAAAAAAGGACTTGTGGACACGGATGACATCGTGGTCATCACATCCGGCATTCCCCTTGGCCATTCCGGCACAACAAATATGATCAAAGTAAAAAAAGTCGAAGCGCTGTAATTATTCACCACAAAATATGCCACTGCCTGATCTGGCAGTGGCATTTTCTAATTCAATGCTAAATTCAAATATCCATCGGCTGGAACAGCAAATGCTTTCAGGCGTTCCGGCAACAGGATCATTCCTCCCGGGATTTCATACTTCACACGCTTCGTTCCTGTTTCTTCAAACAGTTCGGGAAGTAATTGAGATAATACTTCCTCTGAAAGCGTCGTCTCAATGATCACAAGACAATCTCCATCTACCGTATACATGAGCAGTTCCTTTTTTTCCGGCGCGGACTCCGGTACAAAAAACAGGTTTTTGCCGCCTTCACGCGCATTTACCGAGAAGGCAAAGGAAACTGCCTGCTCATCCCAGGAAAGAAAGGATCCTTTCCGCTCAGAAAGGAGTTTTTGACGGACTGCTGCATATTCTTTCGGATCTGCTTCTTCTAAATGAAAATTCCAACAACGGGGTGCTTCCGGTGATAATCTGACATCCACCTGTTCACTGCGAAAAGCCGGTACAAATCCCATGTTTCCGTAATAGTCTCTCAGATGCCCATCCGCAGGTGAAAGCACCAGGGGCTCGTCCCATAATTCGATACCCGTTTCCAGTATTTTCCTTGCGAATCCCTGTTTCCTATAATCCGGATGTGTCGCTACCGCATACACATAACGCACCGGGATCGCACCCTTTGCTGTATGATAGACAGCAGGCAAAAAACTGGCCATTGATACTGGTTTCCCGTCACGATAAATGATCAGCATGTTGTCCTCGGTGAGACGGTGTTTCGTGTAAAAATCAGAAAAATCCCCATCCAAAAAACAGGTTCGCCAAAGATCACAAATCTCCGTGAGCATCTGCGCGTCTTTTGGATTTGCAAATACCACATCGCTTTGGATCGCCGTATATTTTTTTTCCAGCCGACAGGGCTGATAGGACAATTTCGCCTTGCGAAGTCCCGGATCACCCGTATCTTCCTCCCGGTTGATAAAAGTATATCCCTCTGCGGCATGCTCTGCAAACTGCTGGTTGATCATGGGATATGCCCCCTGAACATCTGCAAAAGCCTTTTCATAATGAACCACGAAGGTGTCTTTGTTCAAAGGTTCCCCGATGGAAAGTGCAACTACACGGCCTCCCTTTCGAAGAAGACCTCCAACCATGCCAAGCTGCTCCATTTCCATAAGAGCAGTTGTCATCGCCCCGAATTCCTTTTCCAATTCTACATTCCAGACATCCAGACGCAGCGCTTTCCATTCCTCCATCATGGCTCTTGCTTCCATGCGGTTTGCATCCGTGACAGCCTCATAGCACCAATCATCCGCATCCTTGAAACGGGCGATATGGTTGCGTTTTCCGTGGTATTTCTTGCCCGGCAGTTTGACGAGTTTTTCCCGCTCATAAATGTAGTCACTGACATCCCGATTGGACGCCATCAAAAATTGTCCCGCATAATAGCGATGCAAAAAGTCATGATCTGCCTGTGAAAGCGGGGAAAACTCCAGCGGTTCCCCTTCTGCTTCACAAAGGCGTTTCACCTGCCGGATCATGGCTAATTTGTCCTCATCCGTTCCCCCAAAAGGGAAACTGTATAGATCATGGGACTCTCCCATATAGCGGAAGATCCCGCAGGCGCCAAGCCGGGCCAGACGAAGGGCATAATAGGGACTCCACGCATAGTTGGAAGCAAAGGAATACTCGCAAAGTGCCCTTCCATCCTCCTTCAGTTTTTTTGTTACCCAATCTCTTGTATTATAAGTCAGTTCCGAAAATACAAGCTGTTCTGACTGATTCATGTTATTACTTACCCTCATTTAAAATTACAATATCATCTTCCATAAAAGATATCTGCCAGAGGCGAAGTCTCATCAATGATAAGCGTTTTATTGTTTCCTTTCATGGTTGCTTCTGCTGCATCCAGCGAACGGAGAAACAGATAAAAATCTGCCTTTTCCTCATTGTTATAGGCATCACTTAAGATACGCATATATTCCGCCTCGCCTTTTGCAACGATCTCCTCTGCCTGTGCATCGGCTTCTGACTGCATGATGGTGATCTCCGCTTTCGTATTGTTGGCAATCTCCTTTGCCTCCTCTTCGCCCTCTGCCTTATAAGTAGCAGCGATATTATTGCGCTCGGAGATCATACGCTCGTAGACAGCAGCCTTGTTTTCATCCGGAAGATCCAGGGATTTGGTTTCAACTGCAAGTAATGTGATACCATACTGATTTAATGTATCACCGATATTGTTTTTAATCGAAGCAGCCAATTCACCGTCACGGCCGCTGATCACGTCCTCCTGGGAAAGGGAACTGATCACGTTCTTTAAACTATTATACACGATCGTATTGATTCGATACTCGGCATTGCTCTTTTGCGCACTTAATGTCTGCGTGTATTTGATGGGATCATTGATCTCCCACAGCACAAAACAGTCGGCGATCATAGACTTTTTATCTTTTGTCATGACATCACTCACCGCCAGATCGTATAACAGTACTTCTTTTTCGATTTTCTCCACA
>CAMBUC010000068.1 GCA_945871045.1 uncultured bacterium | reverse complement strand
TCTCGGCTCTGGCAAATGATTCCACCATCACCATCTCGCCGCTTTACTGGGCGCTTCTCGGTATTGGCATTGGGATTAATCACAGAGTTTCATCCGGCAAGTTTTGAATTTATTTGTATCAGTTACTGCCATCTTAAATCGTAGAAAATAATAAAAAACACCCCCACATATTGAACACGATGTTCAACATGTGGGGATTCTCATGTTCTGCGGTCTCACACCACCTCTTCTGATCCTCTGATAGTTACACTATACAAAAAATGATCATTTTTTTCAGTTTACAAATCCGAATCTGTCAGATATACTTCTCCTCATAACCTGAAACGAAAGATAGGATATTCTCTCATTTCTAACGCATTCTATTCTCACGTATGAAACACTGTGTTACTGGAGATAATATTTAGATTGTAAAGCCTGAACCCAGTATCTTCCGAAGGCGCTCATTTTCCCGGCGCAGTTCCTCATGATTGATGAGTTGAATGATCAGTTTTTTCTTTTCTTCTTCCAACTGTCGGATCTGCTTTCTCATAGAGCATATTTTTTTCTCCTGCATACGATTTTGTTCCTTTAGTACGTCACGCATTTCGTCCGTTCCACCGGCACGCAGCCGTTTGATGCGGTCGCACAGTTCCGCATTGTTGTAAAGTGTTCCCCGGGAGACACCCGAAAGTCGGGCCACGATCTCAAAATTAATCGTTTCATCCCGCGCCTGCAGATCATCAATCACACGGCTGACCTCCTGGATGGTGATTTCTCTTTTCTTTTTTGCATAGTCGGAAAGTCCCTTTGTACGCTGGTCTGTCTGTTTTTTCTCTGCCAAACTCATCACCTCCCCACACCGCTGATACAAGGCGTCAAAGCATCTATGACCGCTTCTTCCGGCAAATGCACATACCGCACCGTCATCTCCGGTGATACATGTCCCAACTGATGCTGAATCTGTTCGATCCGCACTCCGCCGAGTATCTGCTCTGATACATAAGTTGCCCGAAACTGGTGGGAATGCAGTTGGTAGATTTCCCCCTGTTCATCGGTGATCTTCCACCGACACAAAAAGTTGTGAAGTCTTCCCTTGTTCCAGTTGTTTTGGGACGCCGGTCGGATGCCATGATTCCGGACTAAAAACAATTCCTCCCGTCCGCTTTCCTCACGGAGTGACTCTGTCGCTTCCCGGAGCCGCTCGACCGCCTCACAGATGACGGGATTCGCAGGCACACGCCGTTGCTCCGGTTCCGCTTTTGTGGTCTTTTTTAAACGGTAGATAAGCCACTTTCTGCCTTTCCCGTCTGTTATGATGCAGTCGTTTTTCAGCGAAAGTACTTCACTGATCCGAAGACCGGTCTGACTCTGTATGATGATCCCGGCTCTTGTGATCTCATCCGTCTCATCGTTTTTTGCATGTGCAAGGATCCGGTCATAAATATGTTTCGGAATGGGCGCTGTCGCGCCATCCGTGCTCCATACCACCCTCGGACATAAGAGATCCTGCGGCGGTTTTTCTCTGGTCACACGCCAGTTCAAGCGCCGCCCTGTTTGGATCAGGTCAACAATCGTATGCAGAATACGGACACGGGTCTGCTCTTTTACATCCTGCATATACAGCCATTTAGTAAAACATTCCAGTTCCTTCGCGCCAAACAATGCAGGATCTTTGATCTTTCTGACCCGCAGATACCGCAGCCAGTGACAAAGTCTCGTATTCAGTTCCAGCCGCACAGTGACGGGACGCACGCGTCCAAGGCGCCATGCCGCATACTGTTTGATAAGCAGCCGCTGCTGCTGTCCTGCGTTTTCGGAAAAATGAATGTGGACACATTTGACATGTTGTTCCTTTTTGGGCGCATATTCATGAAAGTACCAGTCATCTGCTTCAAAATCAAATCCCTGCATGCACAGCTGGCTGTTCCGGGGTACATCTGGGATGCTATAGGCATACCAGTTCCCTGAATGAATTTGTTCCGCGGCACGGATACCTGCCTCTATTCCTACACTCATGCGATACTCCCCCTCTCTGTGAGCAAGGGGCGGCCCACCAGTTCCTGTATGACCATATAGGGTATCAGCTGCTCCTGCATATCCCAAATCAGCGCATGGCGCAGTTTCGTGGCTGTCATAGCATGCCCGGAGGCTGCATTGTACGCACACCGCATCCAGTAGCGGAATTGATCCGGATCCGGTATGATCACCTGACCCTGACTTTTTTTGCATAAAAACAACTGCTTTTGCTTTTCTTTCGGGGCAATGGGGCGCAATGGATCTGTGCAGATCTTTAATTTTTGTACCGCCCGGACACACTCCTGCCCCACCGGAATCATGCAATCGATTTGTCTCCTGTGATGATAATAATGCAGATACGGGACTTGCTCATGGATTCGGATGCAGTCGGTCTGCAGATTGAGCAGATCCGAAAGTGCCAGCCCGGTCACGGAAAGAATCCTGCTTCCATAGTACAGACAGGGATTTTTCGTTTTTTTCATCAGTTGCAGAAATTGCGTTACCTCACGCTGTGATACATATTCCGTGCGTGGGATGCGGTTGATCCGCTGATAGACATTCCCCGGAAAAAACTGTGCCACTGTCAGATATGCCGGCTGTTGCACTGCGTGCCATCGATACAGACTGCATACAGTGTCATAAATATGCTTCTGGGTGATCAAACACAGCGGCTGTTTTGTTTTTTTCGAAACACAAGTACGCAAAAAAGTGAGAAAACCTTCTGCATCCTCCCGCCTGATCTGAAAAAGCGAATCCATTTCCCGCGAGTTCAAATACGCTTCATAATATTTCAGCCAGCTGTTCTCCTGCCGCAGCGTTGCAGGGACTTTACTGCCATTTCGGTAATGGTACCACATGTAATCCTGAATCTCTTCCCGCATTCTGTCACTGCGTATATAGGAAAAATCCAACCGGTATTTGCGCTCCCACGGCGAATGTTCATTCGCCTCAGTCAATACCCACAGACAATCCCTGATGTTATCTCGTCTCATAGGATGCACCTCCCTCCCGGTTTGCCCAATATGCATTCATATTTTGTACCAGATAGGTATCAGACAGATGGACATACCGCTTCGTTGTATAGAGGTTTGCGTGTCCCATGACCTGCTGAACGACAGCTACATCCACACCGCTCTCGATCAGTCCGGTGCAAAACGTATGGCGCAGGTCGTGAAAACAGAATTCCATTCCCACCTTTTGCTGCGCCCGCTTCATAATGTCATAAGCAGCATGATAGGTCAGTTGTTTTCCGGCATAATTTGTTTTTTCTGAGACAAACAGATAGGTCCTCTTTGGATCGGAAGTTTCTTCCCGGTATACAAAATCATTGAGTTTTTGGATCAGGTACATAGGCACATAGAGGTCTCTGTACTTGCCCTTCGACCGGATCTGATGGAATACCCCCACCGCCCGATCATCCCGGGGTTTTGGCAGCATACGCACTTCCAGATCAAGAGCTTCCTGAATCCTTGCACCGGACTCATAAAGCAGTCCAAATAAGAGTTTATCCCGCTCCCGGTCCAACACCCCCATAAACTGCTGCATTTGCTCTTTCGTAACGATTTGCGCTGTCTTCGTAGATTCTTTTAGTTTAAATATGGATTTCTTAGTTTGATAGTTTGCTAATGTATGGGTTAGAAATCCCCGATACATCTGTTCCGTTTCCGGAATCCTTTCAAAGAAAACAGGATCTGAACAGACACCGTTTACCTGCTGATAGCAATAAAAACGGTGTACACTGCTCAAAATCCGATTGATACTGCGGTTTGTGCGACTGCCGGACGCGTAAATGGACGCCTCAGGACGCGTTCCTCTGCGCAGATAGTCCACAAAATCCGCAATGATAGAGATGGAAACCTGATCAAAGTTGCAGCAACTTTGCGACAGGAATTCCCAATAGATTTTTAAATCGGTGGCATACGCCCGAAGCGTATTGTCCGATCGGTTTATTTTTCGTTGAAACTCTAAAAATTCGCATACCGGATCGATCAGGTGCATGTCATCATCCAAAAGCACCCAACGCACAGTTCCCTCTTTATTTACTTTTAAAACCTGCATAATAATTTCCTCTGCTGTATGTGATTATATTCACATCCGGATGCTCATTTTACTATCGCACATTGGAAAATATTATGCAAGCGCGGTTCGAAAAATCGTGCCGCCGCCCACCACATTTTCTCCGTCATAGAGGACTGCTGCCTGTCCGGTAGTGATGGCGCGCTGTGGCTCATCAAACACCAGTTCCACCTTGCCATCCGGCAGTACCCGTGCCGTTGCAGGCGCTTCTTTTGCGCGGTATCGCGTCTTTGCCGTCACCCGCACCGGCTCTGTCGGCGCTTCATAAGCGATCCAGTTGAAGTCCTCCACGATACAGGTCCTTGTAAACAGCGCATCCTCGGAAGATAAAATGACCTCGTTTCGCTCCATATCCTTGCGGCACACATACAGAGGCGCCGGAAGCGCCAGTCCCAGACCCTTACGCTGTCCGATGGTATAGCGGATGATGCCCTTGTGGGTGCCGAGTTTTTTGCCGTCGGTTGTGACAAAGTCTCCCTCCGGATATTCTTTTCCGGTGTACTGTCTGATAAAATCCGCATAATTTCCTTCCGGCACAAAGCAGATGTCCTGACTGTCATGCTTTCTGGCATTGACAAAACCGTGTGCTTCCGCGATTTCTCTTACTTCTTCTTTTGACGCAAAGCCACCCAGTGGGAACATCGTGTGCTTTAACTGCTCCTGATTCAAAAAGGCCAGCACATAACTTTGATCCTTCGCCTCGTTTTTTGATTTTTTCAGAAGATAACGCCCGGCTGCCTCATCGTATTCCACCCGGGCATAATGTCCGGTAACGATATACTCGCAGTCCAGTTCCTTCGCCCGCTGATACAACTTGTCAAATTTCATATAACGGTTGCAGTCGATGCAGGGATTTGGCGTATCCCCTGCCTCATAGGCCGCCACAAAGCGGTCAATGACCTGCCCCGCAAAATCTTCCTTAAAATTCAGCACATAATAAGGCATGTCCAGTCCGTTACAAACCTTTCTGGCATCCTCCGTATCAGACAGGGAGCAGCAGGTGCTCTCCCGTGTCATTCCTATCGTATCATTCTCGTACAGTTTCATCGTCACGCCGATGCAATCGTATCCTGCTTCTGCCATAAGTGCCGCAGATACAGAACTGTCCACGCCGCCACTCATGGCGATCAATGCTTTTTTTCTCATAAACCGTTTCCTTTTTCTTTTCATTTTGTGTACATCATAACACAAAGTCGCCATCCAGACGAGTGTTTTATCCGTTCCCCAAAAATATTCTAAGTTTTTTGAATTTTATGCAAAATTTCTATAGGTAAAATGACAGTTTTATTTTATAATAGAAAAAATAGAAAAAAATAATTTTTTATACGATAAAGGAGATTACCTATGCCTAAGAGAACAGACATCAACAAAGTGCTGATCATCGGCTCCGGCCCCATCATCATCGGCCAGGCATGCGAGTTTGATTATTCCGGTACGCAGGCATGTAAAGCACTGCGCAAACTGGGCTATGAGATCGTATTGGTCAATTCCAATCCCGCAACGATCATGACTGATCCCGAGATCGCCGATGTTACTTACATTGAACCGTTAAATGTCGAACGTTTGGAGCAGATCATCGCAAAGGAGCGCCCGGATGCACTCTTACCGAACCTCGGTGGACAGTCCGGCTTAAATCTTTGTGCAGAACTGGCAAACGCCGGCGTATTGGAAAAATATCATGTGCAGGTGATCGGTGTTCAGGTAGATGCCATCGAACGCGGCGAAGACCGCATCGAGTTCAAGAAATCCATGGATGCCATCGGTATTGAAATGGCCCGCAGCGAAGTGGCTTACAGCGTAGAGGAAGCCCTTGGCATCGCGGACCGTCTCGGTTATCCGGTGGTTCTTCGTCCCGCTTACACCATGGGCGGTGCAGGCGGCGGTCTGGTTTATAATAAAGAGGAATTGAAAACTGTCTGTGCCCGCGGCCTTCAGGCCAGTCTGGTGGGACAGGTGCTGGTAGAAGAATCTATCCTCGGCTGGGAGGAGTTAGAATTAGAGGTTGTCCGTGACGCGGAAGGAACTATGATCACCGTATGCTTCATCGAAAACATCGATCCTTTGGGAACACACACCGGTGATTCTTTCTGTTCTGCGCCGATGCTCACCATCTCACAGGAATTACAGGCGCGTTTGCAGGAGCAGGCTTACCGGATCGTTGATTCCGTTCAGGTGATCGGTGGAACCAACGTACAGTTCGCGCACGATCCGGTTTCCGACCGTATCGTTGTCATTGAGATCAACCCCCGTACCTCCCGTTCTTCTGCACTGGCAAGTAAGGCAACCGGTTTCCCCATCGCCCTTGTTTCTGCCATGCTGGCAGCCGGTCTGACCTTAAAGGATATCGAGTGCGGAAAATACGGTACACTTGATAAATATGTTCCGGACGGAGATTACATCGTTATTAAATTTGCCCGCTGGGCATTTGAAAAATTCAAAGGCGTAGAAGACAAACTTGGCACACAGATGCGTGCGGTTGGCGAAGTCATGAGTATCGGCAAAACCTACAAAGAGGCTTTCCAGAAAGCGATCCGATCCTTGGAGACCGGTCGTTACGGTCTTGGCCATGCGAAAGATTTCGATACGAAATCAAAGGAAGAACTGCTGCGCATGCTGGCGCATCCTTCCAGCGAGCGTCATTTCATCATGTATGAAGCGCTCCGTGCAGGGGCAACCGTAGATGAGATCTACGACATCACAAAAGTAAAACACTATTTTATCGAACAGATGAAGGAGTTGGTGGAGGAAGAGGAAGCACTTGCTGCAAATAAGGGCAGCCTTCCTTCCGATGAAGCGCTCATCTCTGCAAAGAAGAATGGTTTCTCCGACAAATATTTAAGCCAGATCCTTGAGATCCCTGAGTCAGACATCCGCGACAAGCGTCTTGCCCTCGGCGTGGAAGAAGCATGGGAAGGCGTACATGTCAGCGGCACCAAAGACAGCGCATACTACTACTCTACCTACAATGCGCCGGACAAGAATCCGGTAAACACCGACAAGCCCAAGATCATGATCCTTGGCGGCGGTCCGAACCGTATCGGACAGGGTATCGAGTTCGATTACTGCTGTGTACATGCTGCTCTTGCATTAAAGAAACTTGGTTTTGAAACGATCATCGTAAACTGTAATCCCGAAACGGTTTCTACCGATTACGATACCTCCGACAAACTTTATTTTGAGCCACTTACATTGGAAGATGTACTGAGCATTTACCACAAAGAAAAACCCGTAGGTGTCATCGCACAGTTCGGCGGACAGACGCCTCTGAACCTTGCTGCAGAACTTGAGAAAAACGGCGTGAAGATCCTCGGAACTTCTCCTGCTGTCATCGATCTGGCAGAAGACCGTGATCTGTTCCGTGCAATGATGGACAAACTGGAAATTCCGATGCCCGAAGCAGGCATGGCTACTACCGTTTCGGAAGCCATCGACATCGCCAACAAGATCGGTTACCCTGTGATGGTTCGTCCTTCCTACGTGCTTGGCGGCCGCGGCATGGAAGTGGTTTACGACGATGAGAGCATGAAGAGTTACATGAACGCAGCAGTCGGTGTCACTCCCGACCGCCCCATCCTCATCGACCGTTTCCTGAATCATGCATTGGAGTGTGAAGCCGATGCCATCAGCGATGGTACGCACGCATTTGTTCCCGCTGTGATGGAGCATATCGAGTTAGCCGGTATCCACTCCGGAGACAGTGCCTGCATCATTCCTTCGGTTCATATCACCGAGGAAAATGTGGCTACCATCAAAGAATACACGAAAAAAATTGCTGAGGAAATGCATGTCAAAGGTCTCATGAACATGCAGTACGCCATCGAACAAGGAAAGGTCTACGTACTGGAAGCAAATCCGAGAGCATCCCGTACCGTTCCTCTGGTTTCAAAGGTCTGCAACATCCGCATGGTGCCTATCGCTACAGACATCATCACTTCCGAACTGACCGGCCGGCCGTCACCTGTACCTTCATTAAATGAGCAGAATATTCCTTACTACGGTGTCAAGGAAGCGGTCTTCCCCTTCAATATGTTCCCGGAGGTTGATCCGTTACTCGGACCGGAGATGCGTTCTACCGGCGAAGTGCTGGGACTGTCTACCTACTATGGAGAAGCGTTCTACAAAGCACAGGAGGCGACTCAGACCAAACTTCCTCTGGAAGGAACGGTTCTGATCTCTGTAAACCGCAAGGATAAACCGGAAGTGACTGAGATCGCACAACTCTTCCACGAAGCCGGATTCAAGATTCTGGCTACCGGAAACACCCACAGCATCATCACAGAAGCCGGAATTCCCGCAACGCTGGTGAAGAAACTCCACGAAGGACGCCCGAATATCCTTGATATGATCACAAACGGAGACATCGACCTGATCGTCAACTCTCCGGTGGGCAAGGACAGCGTACACGATGACAGTTACTTAAGAAAGGCTGCCATCAAGGCAAAGGTTCCCTACATGACTACCATCGCTGCTGCAAGAGCTACCGCCAAAGGTATTCTCTATGTTCAGCAGAACGGAAATGGCGAAGTGAAGTCGCTGCAGGAGATCCATCGCGAGATTACGGATAAATAATCCGCTTCGTTGGGATCGATAAAAATTAAAAAATGACATCTTCACGCTGCACGAAAAGGTGCGAAAGCGTGAAAGATGTCATTTTTTTCTTTTCCTATACAAACTGCCTTATAATCCTATAATGCGCTCTGCGGTCTCTAAGATCCGTTTTGCATTCACCGGCTTTAACAGATAATCCGCCGGGTTTAACGGTGCGATGGCAAGGATCTTTTCTTTGCTGTTGATGGCCGTCAAAAATACAACGGGCAGATCTCTGGATTTCTCATAGGTACGGATCTTTTCCAAGGTCATTCTGCCATCCATCACCGGCATATCGTAATCTAAGAAAATGAGATCCGGCCTTTCTTTTGACAGGATGGTCATCGCCTGCATGCCGGAATTCGCCATCAGCACGCGGTAGTTGCCCTTTAATATCTCGCGCACCTGTCTGAGTTGTACCGGACGATAGATTTCCCGAAACTGTTCGGTCTGCGTCAGGTCATAAAACATC
>CAMBUC010000067.1 GCA_945871045.1 uncultured bacterium | reverse complement strand
GACAAGGACGGGGGCGGAGTGAAAATTGTTAGTTTTGAAAATGCAAATACCGCATATCCTGAACATACACATATTGAGCCGTGTGATATCAGGTATCAGATTTTTTGAAATTATAAGCGTTAAAAGATGAGAGGAGTTGGTTGACGTATGAAAAAAGATCATGCAAAAAAGCGATATATTGGAAAGATAATCGTGGCGTTTCTACTTGGAGCTGTAATCATGGCATTCATAAGATATATATCTTATGGGGGCATGAACACCGGAACACAGGTAAATAATGAAGAATTTCTGAAAGTTGCAGAGGAAATCGATGATATTGCGATACCGGAAAATGTAAAGATATTCGCTCTTGGAGAGGCGACCCACGGAAATAAAGAATTTCAGGAATTAAAGCTTGATTTGTTTAGAAAAATGGTAGAGGAATATAACTGTAAGGCCTTTGCCTTAGAAGCAGATTATGGTGGATGCTTATTGGTAAATCAATATATACACGGTGAGGGGAAATTTACGGAAGATGATGCAGTGGAAGCACTTGCTTTTCATATTTACCAGACGGATGAAATGAGGGCATTGATTCGCTATATGGCAGATTATAATAAACAGGCAAAACCGGAAGAGATGTTAAGCTTTTATGGGTTTGATATGCAAAACTCCGACTTGGATCAAAAATGTGTAGATGAAGCATTTTCAGAACTTAAGATGCAGTTTACCGATATGGAAGATGCTGCGGAAACTTTAAAGAATATACCGGGGATGGAAATGTATGCGCAGGCAGCGAGATGTTATCTGCAAAATCAGGAGCTTAGTAATGCGTCAAATGTAGATTATGCAAAAATAAGGGATCATTATATGGCTGAAAACATCGACTGGATTTATGAGCATGTTCAGAAAGGAAACGAATCTATGCTTATGATTTCGGGGCATAACGGACATGTGGCAAAGAAGAGTACATATACTACATTCATGGGTGAAGAACTGTTTGATAAATATGGTGATGATTATTTTGTCATTGGCACAGATTTTTACAAAACAGAATGCAATTTGCCTGGAAAAAATGGAAAAAGAATTACGCGAAAATTTTATTCTGCTGATCCTTTGGCAAATACAGCGTATGCCCTTGGGATGGATATGACGTATCTTGATTTTGATAAACTGCAAAAATCAGAAAAAATAAAGAAAATTATCAATCAGAGTATGCTGATGGGATCACTCGGAGAGGGTTATAGCTTTTTGAATAAGATCTTACCAAATAGCTATAGAATCAATGATGTCCCAGCAGAATTATATGACGGAATGATTATTGTGATAAATGCGACACCAACAGATATAAAGAATTAAGGAGAAAGATTATTCATAAATAGAAAAACTATATTGCCTGTTCTGCTTCTGGTGGCTATTCTTCCTGTACTATCCAAAATGAAAAGTCATACGAAATCATAAAATTGTTAGGTCGTGGAAATGGGGATAGGTGAATCTTTTGTCACAAATGAGTTTTTTCACAATTGGGGAACGATTGAAGAACGCAGAAGTGCTGTTCTTGCGTATATGAAAATATATGTTGACTGTGTTTATCGGGCAGGTGAACTGTATGGTAATGAGACTCTGACCGGATTTGTTGGAATTGAAGATACAAGAAGACCTGCAATTGCGGCTAAAATCAATATGTTATTCAAAATGATCTTCATGCTACCACTATCAAAAATAAAAAACTTGATGCATTTTATTAAGCAGATTCATTCATCCAATGCTGAATATGCGAAAGAACCTCATTTAGATATATTGCTAGTTTGCGTGGATAAGAAACATCAAGAAAAGAAGATTCACGTAGTACCGCTTTATAAGCGGACCAGTAATAATGCTTGCGACACCGCCCTTCGGGGCGAGCAGTAACAAAGCCCCTTTGGAGGGGCAAAATTAAACCACCAGTTGAACTGGTGGTTGCTAACTTAGAAAAAATTAGAGCGGGATGCCGGCATTATTAGAGAGGAATGCCGGCATTATTTATTGCTATTTGACCAAAAAATGTTATAATGTTGAACAAGATTGACGGTAATATAAGCATTCGGATATGCGGAAGGTTGAATCACATTTTAGGGAAGGAACTCATAAAATATGAAGAGAAAAAGACGGATAGCGGCTGTTTTGGCAGGAACAATGGTGATGTCTCTGCTGGCAGGCTGCGGAGCAAAGCAGGGAGAAACGGCAAAATCAGAAACGGTAAAACTAGATCCCAACAACCCGGTTTCATTGACCGTTTGGCATTACTACAATGGCGGTCAGCAGGCTGCCTTTGACCAGTTGGTTGAGGAGTTTAATGCGACGACAGGAAAGGAAAAGGGAATTTATGTAGAAGGATACAGCCAGGGTTCTGTTGCTGATCTGGAACAAGCGATTTCTGACTCCGTGGCAGAGAAGGTGGGAGCACAGCCTATGCCGGATCTGTTTTCTACCTATGCGGATACAGCCTATGCGGTACAGCAGCAGGGAAAACTCAGTGATCTAAGTCAATATTTTACCGAAGAGGAGTTGGCGGAATATGTAGATGGCTACATTCAGGAGGGATATTTCTATGATGACGAGGCGCTATATCTCTTCCCTGTGGCAAAATCAACAGAGGTTTTGATGCTCAATACCACTGACTGGAAGCCATTTGCAGATGCAACCGGGACAAGCACAGAAGAACTGAAGACGGTGGAAGGCGTCACAAAAGTAGCACAGCGTTACTATGAATGGACGGACAGCCTGACTCCGGATGTACCTGGTGACGGTAAGGCATTTTACGGGCGTGACTCGATGTCCAATTATTTTATCATCGGTATGAAGCAGATGGGCGTGGACATTTTCGATGTAAAGGACGGTGAGGTGACACTTCAACCTGAGAAAGAGAAAATTCGTCGCCTGTGGGACAATTATTATGTGCCTTATGTGAAGGGATACTTTACAAGTCTTGGAAAGTTCCGTTCCGATGATGTAAAGACGGGAGATATTCTTGCTTATACAGGATCCACCTCGTCTGCCATGTACTTCCCGGATGAGGTAGAACTGGATGAGGGAAGCAAGGCCATTGATTACGAGGTACTCTCTGCACCTGTCATGGAAGATGGAGAGGCTTACAACGTACAGCAAGGAGCCGGTATGGCGGTGACAAAATCAGACGTTGTACACGAATATGCCGCCTGTGAGTTTATGAAATGGTTTACCGCCAAAGAAAACAACCTTCGTTTTGTTTGTGAATCTGCTTATCTACCGGTGCGCAAGGATGCAAACACGGTGGAGATGCTTGATGAAATTGTAAAGAGTCAGGAACTTCAGGTCAATCCCAAGACCTATGACTGTCTGGTAAATATCCTCAATCAGTCTGATTCTATTCAGTTTTATACAACAAAGTGCTTTGATAACGGCTACAGCACCCGTAAGATTTTAGATTTCAATCTCAGCGACAAGGCAGTGGCAGACAAGACCGCGATCGATGAAGCGGTAGCAGCCGGAACTGCACGGGAAGATGCGGCTGCCCCCTACCTGACGGATGATGCCTTCGACAGCTGGTACGAAGACTTCTGTACGGCTTTGGAAGATGCTGTAAATTCCTAATCTTTTATGAACCGGGTTCAGACAAACAGGAGAAAGAACTCATGAAAAAACGAAAGCGGAAATTGAACTATTTGCTACTGATCCCCCTGGTGCTGGTGGTAATGATTCAGGGCCTTCTGCCATTTTCTATTTTGCTTGCAAGTAAGGCAAAAGAGACAATGGAACTAAATGCAGTTGCGATTGACAGTCACTTAGTGGAAAACCGTCAAGTCGTGCTGGAAAATGCGATGGTTGATCAGTGGAGTGCGATAAAAAGTGAACGTGGGTATCTGAATCAAGCGCTTGATGAGTTTTTGGCGGAGAACCATGCGTCTATAAACACATTTCTTGGAGATAAGGAACTGCAGCGTGCCTATGCACAGCATGTATTTCCTGAGATGCTGTCTTATCTTCAAGGGGATGATACATGTGGCGTGTTTTTGGTTTTGGGTAATCATGCGGATCATACTGTGCCACAGGACTATGTGGGATTTTTCCTGAGAGATTCTGACCCGACTACGAAGACAACAACAAATTCGGACCTATTGTTTGAGAGAGGCGATAAAACCTTAGCCAGGGAGAGCAATATTGCGCTAGACAGTTCCTGGTCTACATACTTCCGGTTCGCAGGCAGTGGTGTGAGAACTGCAGACGACTTTTTCTATACACCATATTTGTTGGCACAGCAGAATACAGATGCGGATATGACAGATTTAGTCTACTGGTCCCTGCCTTTTGTTTTAGAAGATCATGCGTTGTACAACCATCAGATGATTACCTATTCCATCCCCCTTTGCTATGACGGTCATATCTATGGGATTATCGGTACGGAGATTTCTATCGATTATCTGAACAGCAGTTTTTTGCCGGTACGGGATCTGGACCGCAATCAGAATGCGGGCTATGCGATTGCCATTGATCAGGGAGATGGAACCTATCAGGCACTGACAGGAACAGGTTCATTGTTTGACGCTATTCGCAGAGATGGTATGCAGTATCATATGGAATCCCCTGAATATCAGGAACTGTTCCGTGTAAAGAATACCACCATAGGTACCCAGAACATCTATGCGGTCATTTCAAAGTTTCATTTGTATAGCGGGAAAGTGCCTTATGATAATACAGACTGGGTATTGTGTGGCTTTGTTACCGAGGAATCTATTTTTGGTCTGGGAAATCAACTGTACCGCAGTCTTCTGACTACCATTGTGGTCTGTGCCCTTGTGGGTATGGTGATTATGTTTATCGTAGTACACTATATTTCGGCACCGGTTTATCGGTTGATGGATAGTGTAAGAGGCGGTATTAAGGGACTGAGGCAATTCCGGCCGTCTGACATTCAGGAAATTGATGAGTTGCATCAGGTTGTGTTTCATCTGACAGAGAGCGAAATAGCAACGGAAAATCAATTGATGGAGGAGAAAGAGCGTTACAGAGTTGCGCTGGAAAGTTCCAACGATGTATTCTTTACTTACCGTCAGCAGGAGCAGACGATAGAAATAGTGAATAGCAAAAAAAATAATGGCGTATGGTCCATGAAAGAATTTTGGAAAGATATCATCACGAAACTGTTTTCGGAAGAAGATCAGGCAGTTTTAGAGGAGATCATGGAGGGCAGGACAACAGATATCCATGCACAGATACGTTTGATGCTTCCGGAGATGAAGGATGGGCGTTGGAGTGAAATCAACGGAAAAACCGTGACGGATACACAGACCGGAAAACGAACCGTGGTAGGTTATATTCGAGATATCCACAAGATAAAGATGCAGGAACTCGAGCGGGAGAACCAGCAGAAGATGGATCCTGTTACTGGATTTTATCGTCTGAAACAGGGCGAAGCTGCATTGGAGAAAACGCGTAGAAAGCAGCCGGAGGGCGAATTGGTTTTCATGGATATATGTGCATTCACCAACATTGTGCAGAACTACGGACTGACTTTTGGGGATGTGATTCTCAATGAAATCGCTGCATTGATTACAAAGCAGTGTCAGCAATTGTGCGAAGACCAGCCGGTATTGATTCGTGCCGGTGCGGATGAATTTCTGCTGTGGCTTCCGGGAGCGGGAGCGGAAGAGTGCCTGCATATGCTGGACGCCCTTCAGACAGATTGTTCGTCCATCATTCGCCAGAACGTGCTGGAACTGAAGTTTCGTGTAGGAATGACCGCTGCCTGCGACGAATCAACGGAAGAACTGTTCTGCCGTGTGCAGGCTGCCCTGAGCGAGGCCGCATGCAGGAACTGTGATGTGGTACAGTGGGAGAACCACCAAATGGAAAAAACAACGGGCAAGGCCTTTAGTAAAGTGGTTTCTCAGGACTATATCAACAGAATGGGACTTGCTTCGCTGATCCTCAACCTGTTTGACCGAAGTGCGTCTCTTGAGGCGGCACTGGATCTTGCGGCATGCCGGTTGAAGAAGCAGTTTCCGTTACAGGATTTGCTGGTCACATCATTCAACGGCGAATATCTGGCCGGAATGGTGAGTTACTGTTGGAAATTCCATGAAACACCGGAAGGTATTGAGCCGGTTTACCATTGCTCCGAAGCGGAGTATCAGAGGATGAATCGTGTGGCGCAGTTACATTTACTGTGTCCGATGGAAGCGGCGGTTGATATGTCGGCTGTGTTCCAGAAGAATTTGTATCCCCATAAAGGAATTGTTTTTCCGATGTCAGATAACGGTCTGTATTCCGGAAGTATCTTTTTTGTGGGCATTGATTCGGCGATACTGGATGAAAAAGACAGTTATGACCTCCTTTGGGAGATCAGCACCATCATTCAGAATCGGGTCAATCAGGAGCACCATGACCAGTCTGCCCAGGCAAAGTCTGACTTTTTGGCCAGAATGTCTCATGAGATCCGTACCCCGATGAATGGAATCATCGGAATGACGGAGATTGCCCTACAGGAGAACCAGTCAGATGAGGTGCGGGTGGATTGTTTGAAAAAAGTGCGGGCTTCTTCAGCGTATCTGCTGGGACTGTTAAATGACATTCTTGATATGTCCAAGATTGAAAGCGGAAAGATGTCGCTGGTGAACGATGATTTTGATCTGTATCGTCTGTTGGATGAACTGCATCATGTGATGGATGGGGAATTCGCAGACAGGGAGCAGGTGTTTCAAACAGATTTTTGCCTGACGAACAGATGGTTCCATGGGGACGCGCTGCGAATCAGTCAGGTTCTGATCAACCTCTTAGGTAACGCTGCCAAGTATTCAAACAAAGGAACGGAAATCCGGCTGGTTGTAAAGGAATCGGTCGTGGAGGATCATTTGGCAAGCATATATTTCGCGGTCATTGATCAGGGTGCCGGAATCAGCGAGGAGGATCGTCAGAGAATTTTTGGTGTATTCGAACAGTTGAATAATGCGTCTTCCCATCGTCAGGGTAGTGGACTGGGTCTTTCCATCTGTAATCGTCTGATCCACATGATGGATAGTGAAATTCAACTGGAGAGCGAGGTTGGAAAAGGAAGTACTTTTTCTTTTACACTGGAGTTACCTGTTGTGGAAGCACCGGTGCAGCAGGAGGAAGTGTCTCTGGAAGATGTGGATCTCACTGGAACCCGCATTCTCGCGGTGGAGGACAACGAACTGAATATGGAAATTATGAGGGCATTTTTAGAGGATCTGGGATGCCATGTGGACAGTGCATTTAACGGTCAGCAGGCGGTAGATATGTTCTGTGCCTCAAGTGCGGGTGACTACCACATGATTTTTATGGATGTGATGATGCCGGTGATGAATGGTTTGGAGGCAACACATGTGATTCGTACTTCCGGACACGCAGACAGTGAAACGATTCCCATTATTGCTGTCAGCGCCAATGCCTTCGATGAGGATATCAGCCGTTCCCTTGCCAGTGGAATGACGGCACATTTATCAAAACCCATTGATCCGCAAAAACTGAAGCAGGCAGTGCTGCAGTTTGCGCCTCGGAACGCGTGAATACATTGCAGATGGAAAAACAGTCTTGCCAAGCATTCAGATGTATATTAATATGTGTCATATAGTATGTTACTTGTTAAAGATTCGATGGACAAGGCATTAACTATGTATGAGTAGTAGGGATACTTATGCGTGTTAATGCCTTTTTTGTTACAAAATTTATAACCCATTGGTTTTGCAATCGTGTAAATTGGTTAGAATAAGACATTACCAAGACGCACACAAGTACTCCAAATAGAAAAGAAAAGGAGAACAAACATGAAAGACAAAATTTTTGCTGTTTTACAGCGAGTAGGAAGATCGTTTATGCTTCCGATTGCCATTCTTCCGGTAGCAGGACTTCTGCTTGGCGTGGGTGGCTCACTTACCAATGAGACCATGCTGGAAACCTACGGTCTGCTGAAGATTATGGGACCGGGAACCGTATTCAACGCAATCTTTACCGTCATGAAAGAAGCAGGCGATATTGTATTCGGCAACCTGCCTATTATCTTCGCTATGGGTGTTGCTATTGGTATGGCAAAGAAGGAAAAAGAAGTATCAGCGCTTGCAGCAGTCATCGCATTTTTTATTATGCATGCATCGATCGGTGCCATGATTCAGATTAATGGTGGAGCGGAGAGCATGTTAAGCGGAGCAACTACTTCCGTGTGCGGTATTACCTCCCTTCAGATGGGTGTGTTCGGCGGTATCATCGTAGGTCTTGGAGTTGCGGCTTTACACAACAGATTCTATAAGATCCAGCTTCCGCAGGTACTTTCCTTTTTCGGAGGAACAAGATTCGTTCCGATCATCAGCGCACTGGTTTACACCGGTGTAGGTATCCTGATGTTCTTTGTATGGCCTGTCATTCAGAGTGGAATTTACGCAGTAGGTGATGTGGTTCTCAATTCCGGCTATGCAGGTACATGGGTGTACGGATTTATGGAGCGTCTGCTGATTCCTTTTGGACTGCATCATGTGTTCTATCTTCCTTTCTGGCAGACAGCGCTGGGCGGTACACTGGAAGTTGCAGGACAGACCGTTGAAGGTGCGCAGAATATTTTCTTTGCACAGCTTGCTGATCCAACCGTTGAGCATTTCGCAGTATCAGCCACAAGATTTATGGCAGGTAAATTCCCCATGATGATCTTCGGTCTTCCGGGAGCAGCACTGGCTATGTACAAAACAGCAAGAGCCGACAAGAAAAAAGCAGTGGAAGGTCTGCTGTTATCCGCAGCCCTGACTTCCATGCTGACAGGTATCACAGAGCCTATCGAGTTTACATTCCTGTTCGTTGCACCGCTTTTGTACGGTATCCACTGTGTATTTGCAGGACTTGCATATATGCTGATGCATGTATTTCAGGTAGGCGTAGGCATGACTTTTTCAGGTGGTCTTATTGATATGTTCCTGTTTGGCGTTCTTCAGGGAAATGCCAAGACAAACTGGATCTGGATCGTTATTGTAGGTATCGGTTATTTTATTGTTTATTTCTTCCTGTTTAGTTTCCTGATCAAGAAATTAGATCTGAAAACCCCTGGACGTGATGACAGTGAGGAAGTGAAATTATACAGACGAAGCGATGTGGAAGCACGGAAAAACGGAGGCGCTGGGGCTGACACACAGACAAGTGCGGAGGATGCGCTTTCTGAAGTGATCTGTCAGGGTCTTGGGGGAAACATAAATATTT
>CAMBUC010000066.1 GCA_945871045.1 uncultured bacterium | reverse complement strand
TATCTTGCAAGGATCGCCTCCGTCATCTGAATGGCCCGCACATTTTCTTTCACGTCATGCACCCGAACAAAGGAGCAGCCTTTCATCACTCCGATGACCGTCGTTGCCAGTGTTCCTTCCACACGCTCGTCTGCGGGAAGATCTAACGTCAGCCCGATCACCGACTTTCTGGAAGTTCCAAGTAAGATGGGATAGTTCAGTTCCTTCATGATCTCTAAATGGTTGATGATCTCCAGATTCATCTCATAGGTTTTTCCAAATCCCACACCCGGATCCAGCATGATCTTGTCATCTGCAATGGCTGCTTTTTTTGCCAGAACCACACACTCCTTCAGATCCGCCAGAAAATCTTTTTGAAAATCCTCGTACACGGCTTCGTTTCGGTTGTGCATCAGACAGCATGCCGCTCCATAGTTTGCGGTGTACTCTGCCACCCTGCTGTCATGCTTGAAGCCCCAGATATCGTTGACCAGATCCGCTCCTGCCTGTAATGCCGCAAGGGTTACAGGCCCTTTATAAGTGTCAATGGATACGGGAATATCAAAGTTCTTTTTTATCGCTTCGATGACAGGGGTGACCCTGGCGATCTCCTCTTCCTCGGAGATCACCACATGCCCCGGACGCGTGGATTCTCCGCCCACATCAATGATGGCGGCACCGTCGCGGATCATCTCCTCCGTGTGCTTTAATGCGGCATCCAGACGGTTGAATTTTCCGCCATCCGAAAAAGAATCCGGTGTCACATTTAAAATTCCCATCACATAGCAGTGATGATCCAAGTCAAATTCTTTCTTTCCTATTCTCATTTCTCTTCTTTGTCCTCTCAGTTTTGGCGCAAACACAAATCAGTGTTTCTGCCTTGCTCCTACAATACTTCCCTTTGTTCCTACCGCTGCTGTTTTTCTCAATATTCAATCTTCAGATTCATTTTCTCTTCATCCCAGTTACATTCTTTTTTCATCCCACAGGCAAAACAGTTTCTGGATCGTTTGTCCGCCCGGTACAACAGTTCAAAAAAAAGATCTTGTGCACCCTCAACCGCTTTTCTATGATGCAGGATCGCTCCTTTGATCTTATTTGCCTCGTCTTCGGAAAATCCACAATCCGGCAGGATCACATCGCACAGATCGGCCCCCGCCTGCTCGTGAGGAATCCCCTTTTCGACCTGATCAATTCTGCCAATATCATGCATCAATGCTGTCGCATAGATCAGCTCTTTTGAGACAGGAAGTCCCTGCTCCAACGCATCGATATACATGAGCCGCGCCACATCCAGCAGATGCTCCAGCGTATGCCTGCAAAATTTCCGGTCTTTTTCCTCCTCCTGAAGCGCCCGGAATTTCTCTTGAAAAACCGGATGCTCATAGATCAGATGAACCCGTTTCATAGGCGCACCATCTGTAAGAACGTCTGCTGAAGAGAAGCATCCGTTTCAAATACCCCTCTCGTAACGATCGTCGAAGTCTGTGCTCCCGGCTTTTTCACGCCCCTCATCGTCATACACATATGCTCTGCCTCTATCATGACCATCACGCCCTTGGGCTGCAGATGTTTTTCAAGGGCATCGGCGATCTGTGCCGTCATGTTCTCCTGAATCTGAGGTCTTCTTGCAAATACCTCTACCGTTCTTGCAAGTTTACTTAAGCCCGCCACCTTTTCATTGGGAATATAGGCAACATGGGCTTTTCCGTAAAATGGCAAAAGATGATGCTCACACACGGAATAAAAGGTGATGTCCTTTTCCAATACGATATTGTTGTTCGTGGCGCTGAACTGTTTTTGCAGATGCTCTGCCGCATCCATGGTCATTCCCCCGAAGATTTCCTCGCACATGCGGGCAATTCGATCCGGGGTCTCTAATAGACCTTCTCTGTTTACATCTTCACCGATTCCTTCTAAGATTAACTTTACGCCTTCTTTTATTTTTTCCTTATCCATTCTTCTTCCTCTATTGGAGTATCTTTTTTATATTGATTGCAGATCCTCCATCTCTGCCTTCAATGCTCCTACACTGTATAATGAACCAAAAGCACAAACACCGGCATCCTTGTTTTTTGCCAGTTGAAGTGCTTGTTTTACCGCCTGTTTTTTATCGATCGATACGATCACTTCCCCTTTGAATCCGCAGGCCCTGATCGCTTGTGCGCACTCCTCTGCGGACATTGCCCGCGGATTATCCGGCGCGATCGTCACAAAACTGTCTGCATAGGGCAACATCTGCTGTAACATGTCGTTGTAATCTTTATCTTTCAGAATTCCGGTGATGAACACAAACTTCTCACCCGGACAATAAGTATTCAGGTTATGACTTAACGCATGGATCCCATCCGGGTTGTGGGCACCGTCTACGATGACTAACGGATGCTTTGATAAGATCTCAAATCTTCCCGGCCATCGAACACTTCTTAGCCCTTGTCGGATGGCATTCTCTGAAATCTCATACCCCCTTTGGTTCAGGCATTCCATGATCTCCAGCACCACCGCAACATTTCCGCATTGATGGTCGCCCAGCAAGGAAAGATTCATATTATGCAATTGTCTAATATGAATATGATCTGTTCTGTGATAGTCAAAACTCTGCCCATCCAGATTTTTTTCCAAAACTGTAAGGTCGGAAGCAGAAGTTCTTACAAGCATTGCCTGTTTTTCTTTGCAGGTACGCTCCAGGACAGCCATCACTTCTTCTTTCTGCTGTGCAGTCACAATGATCCCGTCTTTTTTGATGATACCAGCTTTCTTTTCTGCGATCTGTGTCAGCGTATCCCCGAGAAATCCCATATGGTCAAAATCGATATTTACGATCGCTGCCACTTCCGGTGTATCGATCACATTTGTGGCATCATCGCTTCCTCCCAGACCAACCTCCAGCACCACCAGGTCACAGGCATGGGCGGCAAAATATAAAAACGCCAGCGCCACTTCTTCTTCAAATTCCGAAGGAGGATCTTCCATGTCTTCGCATACCCGTTTAACAGCCTCTGTCAGTCTTCGCAATTCCTCTTTGGAAATCATTTCTCCATTGATCTGAAACTGTTCCCCGTAATCTGTAATCACCGGCGACGTAAACAGCCCGGTCTGATATCCCGCACACTGCAGGATCTGTGCCGTCATCGCACAGACAGAACCCTTTCCGTTGGTGCCCGCCACATGAATAAACTTCAGTCGTTTCTGCGGATCACCCAATTTTTCCAGCAATACCTCTATTCGTTCTAATCCCAGTCGTATCATAATATCCTTTCGGGGACGTTCTTTCTGCCACGGCCATCGCCCTTTGCCACGAGGAGCGCCCTTTGTCTTCGTATGATCTGTTCCCCATATAACAAAAAGGCATCCATTTACCGTTCTCAGGAAATGAATGCCAAATATTTTCTGACAGCGGATGCGAAGGCACACCGCGAATCTTTTGTCATAGGATCTATGACGTCAACTCTTCGTCCAACAGCAACTTCCCGTCCATTGGCACTTTACGCGTGACTTCTACTCTGTTCGTTTGATTTTCTTTATGCGGTTTTACTATATACTTTCTCGGAAGGTATGTCAATCGAAAAGT
This sequence comes from uncultured bacterium, assembly GCA_945871045.1. Taxonomy (GTDB): domain Bacteria; phylum Bacillota; class Clostridia; order Lachnospirales; family Lachnospiraceae; genus W0P33-017. The sequence goes on along the minus strand of CAMBUC010000066.1, from coordinate 5,655 downwards.
GCAAAATTTCCTGTTTCAATCTGCTCCCGTATGTCAGGAATTGCATCTATCAAATCATGCCTTTCTGTATATATGGAATAAACCTCAAACAATTCCATTGCTGGGTACTTCCATATTGGACACTATTTTCTTCTATTTTGGACAATACTTAACAAAAAAAGAGGTGTCCACATGCAAGAGCGAATCAACCAACGCACGAATCCCATTATCGGCAGCAATATCCGCCGCCTGCGGCTGGAACGAAATATGAAAGCCACGGATGTTATTGCCAAACTGCAATTAGAAGATGTAAATGTGACTACAGGTATTTTCAGCAAAGTGGAACACGGCAGAAATAATCCGACCGTTGACATGATTATCGCATTACGAAAAATCTTTGCTGTCGATTATGAAGAATTTTTTAAACCCCTATAGAAATTGCAGCACGTAAAAATATATCATGTAGTTTCTCTTGACTATAGATATCTAGTCAGTAATATCGACTGTTTTTACAAATTCTATATTGCGGATTTCTCCCATCGGAATGATCATGCCGCTATCCATACATACCGTCTTTTCAAATTCGTCTATTTTCTTGATCGTACCGACATCCGTCAGATATGCACCACCCGATTTTTGCTTGTCCGGAACGAAATAAGTGATAGAAACAGGCTTTTTTTCGGGTAAATGCTGAGCGATATCAAAAAGTATCTCATTGATCTTTGAAATAGTACTTTCATCGAGTGTAATCTTTTCCTCTGTGACACGGGCCGTTTCCTCAATCGCCTCCTCATGCCCGGTAAGCGCAGCAAAAGGAGCAAACTGAGCCGCCCTGTCATGCAGGGACATATGCGCCCGTTCCGTGGACTGATGATGCGGCAGATTGATAATATCATCATACCGGTGTTCATCCTTATAATAATTTCCCATTATGCTTTATGCCCTCCAATCTGTCCGTTCCGCTCTTTGGTCATTGCACCCTCTTCAAAATTCATTCCTTTCAGAATCGCATTTTTACCGAATTTCTTTTGGATGTCCAATACGGCATGTTGGATACGCCTTTCCTTCTCCCGCTCTTGTTCTTCTTGCAGATGTTCCTTTTCCAGAGCCTCATAATCAGTAAATAAATCCATCTGTTCAAAAGCGGGTATCTCCGATACCTCACTCTCGGGCATGACCCTGGCTGCCACAATATTTACCCTTCGCACCAGCAAATCACGGTTGATAATCCGATCAAACAATTCTTCCACCGCATCCATGATAATTTTGGTGGAAGAAGTCAGACATGGTAGGTTGATCGTTCCATGCGCATGCCTGGGAACCTGTCTGCCATAGTAGTCGGTAGTAACCTCGCCGTGATACTTCTTTCTGATCACAGGGTCAGTCAGATTTTCAATATCATAGCCGATGGTAAGCACCATCTGGTCGGTAACCAACTTTTTATCTACCAGGTCAAGCACCAACAAATCGGTCATCTCTTTTACAATCAGTTGAGCCTTATCTGAAGGATAAGGAGATTGGAGTACCTGACCGGAACCAAGGCTGTTCTTTTGGGGACGATACGACTTGATCTCTGCGATCGTCGTCGGCTCCCACCCCCAGGCGTGGTCAATCAGCAGTTCCGCATTGATACCAAACAGTTTATATAAAAATGCTTCATTATAAAAATCATCCGGCTTGCCAAGGGAACACCGGGCGATATCACCCATCGTGTAGAGCCCATTTTTCGTCAACTTTCTTTCGTATCCCTTACCAACCCGCCAAAAATCAGTGAGGGGAACATGATTCCAAAGAAGTCTTCGATATGACATTTCATCCAGTTCTGCGATTCGCACGCCGTCATTATCTGCGGGCATCTTTTTTGCCACAATATCCATTGCCACTTTACAAAGATACATATTACTTCCGATTCCTGCTGTTGCTGTCACTCCGGTCTCATGGAGAACATCGCGGATCATTTTCAGTGCCAGTTCGCGAGCTGTCATCTGATAGGTGTTCAGATAAGCGGTGGCATCAATGAATACTTCATCAATCGAGTAGACATGCATATCTTCCGGTGCAATGTATCTCAGGTAAATATCGAAGATCTTCGTGCTGTAATTGATATAATAAGCCATTCTGGGTACAGCCGCGATATATGCCACTTCCAGTTCCGGAGATTTTGCAAGTTCCACCGCATGAAAGGATGAACCTGTAAATTTTTTGCCTGGCGCTTTACTCTCCCGCTCTATATTTACTTCTTTTATTTTTTGAACAACTTCAAATAATCGCGGGCGACCCGGAATACCATAACTTTTCAATGAAGGCGAGACAGCAAGACATATCGTTTTATCTGTTCTGCTGGCATCCGCGACAACTAAATTCGTAGTTAATGGGTCCAGTCCTCTCTCCATGCACTCCACAGAGGCATAAAATGATTTGAGGTCAATTGCTATATAAGTTCTATCCATCCCATTTATGCCCCTTTCCGATTCTATGGTCCTGTGGTTTCATTTCCAGTAATCACCCTATATCTTGTGGTTGAATCGAACTGATGTTCGTGTTAATATTATAGCAAAGGAACTACGTTATTTCAACTGAAAGCAGAAAGAAAAAACCACCCGTTACATGGAGTATATGCATTATGAGCCAAATTCTCTCTCAAAATTCACATGATTACCTGCGAATGCAAACGGTACCGGTCATTGCGTCCTTTAATGACGAGGGACAAATCAAGCCGTTATACGTTGGCATTGACGGAGAACGGTATAAAGTGCATTCCTATTGGGTTCGCCGCAGTTTCTCAAATCAGATTGAGTTTCAATGTAAACTGATTGTGGGGGATTCCCTTAAAATTATCATCATTACCTATTATCTGAACGAATGCGTCTGGACCATACCAGATCGCACAGGTAACAATCTATGTGATCAGTGATAGAAACAGACTCTTTTCGAATAAAAGATAGAGCCGATGGATTGATTATTATTCCACCGACTCTATGATTCCCCTGCTTGCCCCTCCAAAATGATTGAAGGTGTATCAAAACAATGATTGTCTATTTGTAACTGTTCAGAACAGATCGGAGCGGAACCGCGTAGACTCTACGTTTCACTTCGGTCGGTGCTAAGCAGACATCCACTGGATGTCTAGCACCGTGAAAACATGATTCAGGAGTGAAAAAATCCCATCGTCGAAGACGATTTTCATGGATTTTTTCATCGTGACTGTGAAGGTACTGAACAGTTACGTCTATTTTTTATTTAAAGTACGCCACACCACTCTCGAAGATCTTCAGATCCTGCTCGCCGTAGATGTTGACTGCCACTGCATCACCGCGGCGCTCAGAGTGAGCCATCTTTCCAAGAACACGTCCGTCAGGGCTTGTGATACCTTCGATCGCCATGTAAGAGCCGTTGACGTTCCACTCTTCATCCATGGTAGGATTGCCGGACTCGTTGACATACTGGGTCACTACCTGTCCGTTCTCGAACAGTTTATCCAGCCACTCCTTCGGAGCGACGAAACGTCCCTCACCGTGGGAAGCAGGATTTGTATAAACACCACCCAAAGTCGCACCTGCCATCCAGGGCGATTTATTGGATACAACCTTGGTGTATACCATCTTGCTGATATGTCGTCCGATGGTGTTGTAAGTCAAGGTCGGTGAATCAGCCTGCTGCTCGGTGATCTTTCCGTAAGGTACGAGACCTAACTTGATGAGTGCCTGGAATCCGTTACAGATACCAAGTGCCAGTCCATCGCGCTCATTTAACAGTTTCATGACTTCCTCACTGATCTTTTCGCTGCGGAATGCATTTGCAAAGAACTTTGCACTTCCTTCCGGCTCATCACCTGCGGAGAATCCACCGGGGAACATAATGATCTGTGCCTGTGCGATGGTCTTTGCAAACTCCTCTACCGAATCGCGGATACCTGCTGCATCCAGATTCTTGAATACCTTTGTAACCACATTTGCACCTGCGCGCTCAAATGCCTTTGCACTGTCGTACTCGCAGTTTGTTCCGGGGAATACCGGGATAAATACCGTGGGCTTTGCCACTTTATTTTTGCAAACGTAGATCTCTTTTGCCTCGTACAGTCCGGTCTTTACCTCAGACTTATCATCTACTGCAACAGTGGGGAATACTTTTTCCAGTGTTCCTGTCCATACAGCGATGGCCTCATCCATCGGTAAAGCCATCTCATCATATACAAATGATCTGGTGTCGTTGACACGTCCGATGACTGCCATATAGTCTTCCAGTCCTGCTGCTGCGAATGCTTCCTTCACTGCATCTACGGATGCTACCGGAACTTCTGCAACGAGACTACCGAATGCCGGTGCAAACAGTGTCTCTTTGGAAACACTGCTGTCGATCGTGACACCCAGTTTATTACCGAATCCCATCTTGCTGACTGCTGCCGCGATTCCCTTGCCGTCTAAGGCATAAGCGGAACCGATGGCTTTCTTTCCTGCCAGCGCATGGATGGTATCGTATAATTTCATTGCCTGCTCATAATCGGGCAGGTCGTATGCATCTTTTGCCATTGTAAAGAGCATCAGTTTGTTGCCTGCTGCTTTTAACTCAGGAGTTACAACGTCCTGCTTGGTGGCAACATCTACTGCGAAAGAAACCAGTGTGGGCGGAACATCGATTTCATTAAAGGTTCCGGACATGGAATCCTTTCCTCCGATGGAAGGAAGCCCGAAGGAGATCTGTGCCTGATATGCACCAAGCAGTGCAGCAAAAGGCTGGCTCCAGCGGGAAGGATCCTCGCTCATGCGGCGGAAGTACTCCTGGAAGGTGAAACGCACCTTCGAATAATCTCCACCGGCTGCCACGATACGTGACAAAGATTCTACAACTGCATAAGCAGCGCCGTGGTAAGGGCTCCAACTTGACAAATAGGGATCAAATCCATAAGACATCATCGTCACGGTGTCACACTTGCCCTCTAAGACGGGAAGTTTTGCAACCATAGACTGTGTCTCGGTCAACTGATAACGTCCGCCGTAAGGCATATAAACGCTTCCGGCACCGATGGAACCGTCGAAACGCTCCACCAGACCCTTCTGTGAGCAGACATTCAAGTCTTTTAATGTCTCTGTCCATGCAGTCTTTACATCGCCCTGCTCTAATGCTTCTGCCACCTTCGGAAGTTCGTATTTCTTAAAGAAGTTCTCGGACTCCTCAGGGATATCAACTGCTACCGTGGTCTCCTGATGCGCACCGTTTGTATCGAGGAATGCACGGGAGATATTCACGATCTCCTTGCCTCTCCACTCCAATACAAGACGGGGATCTTCCGTAACGGTGGCTACCTCGATCGCCTCTAAGTTCTCTTCTGCTGCATACACTAAAAACTGCTCTACATCAGCAGGTGCAACAACAACTGCCATGCGCTCCTGAGACTCAGAGATGGCAAGTTCGGTTCCGTCCAGACCTGCATATTTCTTCGGTACAAGATCCAGATTTACGCGAAGTCCCGGTGCCAGTTCTCCGATGGCAACGGATACACCGCCGGCACCGAAATCGTTACACTTTTTGATCATGTGTGATACTTCGGGTCTGCGGAACATACGCTGCAGCTTACGCTCAGTCGGTGCATTACCCTTCTGAACCTCAGCGCCGCAAACTGCGGTAGATTCGGTGTTATGTGCCTTGGAAGAACCGGTTGCTCCGCCGATTCCGTCA
>CAMBUC010000065.1 GCA_945871045.1 uncultured bacterium | reverse complement strand
GAAGACCTACTGATTAACACCTAGTTACAGAAAAACTTTCACAGACTCCCTTTTTTGACGGTGAGACTTTCGCCCAGACTTTCCAGCGGATCTTTATATTTTGTGGCGGTGAGTCCCTCGATGGTGCAAGTTTTTTTTATTGTTATCCTGGTATCTGGCTGCAAAATAGATGACGGTCATCCCATTCTTATCCCAATTTGCTGTTCGTAAGGTGATGTAATCGAATGAACCAGGCCCATGAAATTCCCTTGTCTCAGTATTTTCAATCTGAAAATACAGTCTCGGCCATCTATTATAAAACATGACATTGGCTTTGTTATAGAGGTCGCCTGATTTTGGTGAATCATGAACAAACTGTATCTTCATATCATTGTTCTTCCAGACATTACCGATCTGGATAAAATCATAGGTGTATTCACCTGCACGGGTAGTCTCTGGACGGAAGGAAACTTTTTTTCGGAAATGCTTGCCGTTTACAAGGATGTCTGCATAGCCGGTCTTGGTGGACAGGCGGTTGTCAGGATCAGACATCCCACTTTCTTGAAAAAATGTCTCATAAGCAGTTCTCCTAAATACTTAGAACAATCCCGTGATCTTTCCTTCCGCTGTTACGTCAATGCCGTAGGCCGCAGGAGTCTTGCCAAGGCCGGGCATGGTCATGATCGCACCGGTGATGACTACAACGAAACCGGCGCCGGCATTTACATAGACGTCGCGCACGTTAATGTTGAAACCGGTCGGACGGCCAAGTTTTGTCTGGTCATCGGAAAGAGAGTACTGGGTCTTTGCGATGCAGACAGGAAGATTGCCAAAACCAAGATCGGTCAGTTTCTTTAAGGTGCGGGCAGCAGCCGGTGCATAGGTCACGCCATCGGCACCATAGATCTCTTTTGCGATGGTAGCGATCTTGTCCTCTAAAGGTAACTCATCAGCGTAGAGAGGAGCAAAGTGAGATTCTTTCTCTTCCAATGTTTTTAATACCTTTTCTGCCAGTGCAACACCGCCTTCTGCACCCTTTTCCCAAACTTCGGAAAGTGCGAACTCGCAGCCGCGCTCTTCGCAGAAGTTCTTGATGAATTCATATTCTGCTTCTGTATCGGTAACGAAAGAGTTCAGAGTCACAACGATCGGAACATTGTATTTCTGTAAGTTTTCAATATGTTTTTCAAGATTGCAGATACCTTTTGCAAGTGCATCCAGATTTTCTGTCGCAAGATCTGCTTTTGCAACACCACCGTTGTATTTTAATGCACGAACGGTAGCAACTAAAACAACTGCATCGGGTTTCAAACCTGCCATGCGGCATTTGATATCAAAGAACTTCTCAGCGCCCAGATCCGCTCCGAATCCTGCTTCCGTGATCACGATATCAGCAAGTTTTAAAGCGGTTTTTGTTGCACGGACACTGTTGCAGCCGTGTGCGATATTTGCGAAGGGTCCGCCATGTACGATGGCACCGGTATGAGTCAGTGTCTGGATCAGGTTCGGCTTCATTGCATCTTTTAACAGGGCAGCCATTGCGCCAACAGCCTTTAACTGTCCGGCTGTTACCGGATTGCCCTCATAGTCATAAGCAACGATGATCTTTGACAAACGATCCTTTAAGTCTTCCATATCTTTTGCAAGACAGAGAATCGCCATGATCTCGGTGGCTACTGTGATTACAAAATGATCTTCACGGACAAAACCGTCTGCTTTTGCACCAAGGCCGACAACGATGTTTCGCAGTGCACGGTCATTCATATCCAGACAACGTTTCCATACGATCTGGCGGGTATCGATATTTAATTCGTTACCCTGATGAATGTGGTTGTCAAGAAGGGCAGCCAGCAAGTTGTTCGCAGAAGTGATGGCATGGAAATCACCGGTGAAGTGAAGGTTTAAGTCTTCCATGGGAACAACCTGTGCATATCCGCCGCCGGCAGCGCCGCCTTTGATACCAAAGCAAGGTCCTAAAGAGGGCTCGCGAAGGGCAAGTAATGCCTTTTTACCCATGTATCCGAATGCCTCACCGAGACCAACACTTGTGGTAGTCTTTCCTTCTCCGGCAGGTGTAGGGTTGATCGCTGTTACAAGAACCAGTTTTCCGTCCGGACGATCCTGAATCCCGTTGATCAGTTCGTCAGAAAGTTTTGCCTTGTACTTTCCATATAATTCCAAATCATCCTCTGAGATTCCATAGGGTTTTGCCACCTCTTTGATGTGGAGCATTTCCGCTTCCTGTGCGATTTCAATATCTGTTTTCATAAGTAAATACCTTCCTTTCATGGGTTTGTTCTTGTTCTTTTGTAATATTTCAGACCCCGGCTTGATTCCGCTTTGCTACATCTCGCTATGGCTTCTCGCCAAAGAAATCATCACACATGTAGTCATTCATGCAAGCAGGATGCCTACATATGATGACGATTGCCCTGGCTCTGAAATATTAAAAAAGGGCAACTTTTCAAAACATCACCATTGAAAAGCTGCCCAGACGGTCGGCAATAAAAATATATCCAGTCACACCGTGTCAATTCACGCATCCGTCAGTGACTGTATATTAGAATTATCATATTTTCGGTAAGGATGTCAAGAGTGTTTTGTGAGAAAAATGAAATTGCATGTATCTTCTGGGGATGGACTTCTTCTGTCCTGTTTATTGGACTTTGTTTTTTGTAAGATGGAATTGCGTAAAGCGAGGGAACTTTCATTTGAATACAATGATAATAGAAGGAGGAAGAACGGAATGAAAGGATATTTTGTTGATGGTGGATATATGGGATATGTAGAAGGAAGTTATATGCTTTTTGCCGGAGAGGAAGATTATTTTGAATATATGGAAAACATGTAAACCGTCCAAAGGGCAGAAGAATATTAAAAGTGAGTGGTTGAAATTCTATATATGGTATGAGATAATGGATTCTGTATAGTTATGTTGTGCTATACAGAATTCATTTTTTAATTTTATGTGTATTTTAGAAAGAAGGTTTTTCGTATGGACACAAGAGTTGACGTTTACAAACCGGAAAAGATCAAATTAAAACCCTATGAGCATCATGTGAAGTATTATGAGACGGATCAGATGCGCATTGTACACCACTCAAATTATATCCGCTGGATGGAAGAAGCGCGGATGGATATGATGGAGCAGATGGGATTCGGATATGATAAGATGGAAGAATTGGAGATCATCAGTCCCGTTATTTCTGTCAATTGCGAGTACAAGAGCATGGTTCGTTTCGGGGATACTGTAGTGATCGATGCAAAGGTAGAGAGTTATAACGGTGTGAAATTAAAAGTCGTGTATCAGATGACGGATCAGGCGACCGGCGAGTTGCGTGCCATCGCACAGAGCAGTCATTGTTTCCTCACAATGTCAGGAAAGCCTTTGTCATTGAAACGTTCTTATCCGGAAATAGATACAAAATTTTTCACGCTGGTTGAGGATGAATAGTTATGAGAGAAAAAATCGTCTTGATCGACGGACACAGCATATTAAACCGCGCATTTTACGGAGTGCCGGATCTGACCAATGCAAAAGGTCAGCATACAAACGCGATTTACGGCTTTTTGAATATTATGTTTAAGATACTTGATGAGGAAAAACCGCAGTATCTGACCGTGGCTTTTGATGTGAGTGCCCCTACTTTCCGCCACAAAATGTTTGATGCGTATAAAGGAACAAGAAAGCCGATGCTACCGGAGTTAAAGGAGCAGGTTCCCCTCATGAAGCAGATGCTTACAGCCATGGGTGTGACGATCGTGGAACAGGCCGGGCTGGAAGCAGATGACCTGCTTGGTACGATCTCCCATCTGGCAGAGGCACAAGGACTGGATGTATCGATTGTCTCCGGCGACCGGGATCTCTTGCAGCTGGCCACCGATCACATCAAGATCCGTATCCCGAAGACGAAAAAAACAGGTACGGAGGTGGAGGATTACTATGCATCGGATGTAAAAGAGCGTTATCAGGTGACGCCCAAAGAGTTCATCGATGTGAAGGCGCTGATGGGTGATTCCTCGGATAATATCCCGGGTGTTGCCGGGATCGGAGAAAAGGGAGCAACAAAACTCATCGCGGAGTATCACTGTATCGAGGATGCCTATGCGCATATTGAGGAGATCAAGCAGACGAGGGTAAGGGAAGCGCTGCGGGCCAATTATGAAATGGCGCAGCTTAGTAAAGTGCTTGCAACGATCAAATTGGATTGTGAGATTTCCTATTCGCTTTCGGATGCAAGATTACCGGATCTGTTTACGCCTGAAGCCTATGCGCTTTGCCGGGAATTGGAGTTTAAAAATATACTGGGGCGTTTTACAACCGGACAGAAGGAAGAAGACGAGCAGCAGATCGAAGTTCATGTTTGTAAAACGGTAGATGAGGCAAAGGGGGCGCTGGCCGGTCTGAATCAGGATATTGCGCTGAAACTTTTTGTCGAAAAAGCGGATGTTTTAGGACTGGCTGTGTGCGACTGCACACAGCAGGTGTACTGGATGCCGGTCGGGGGCGAACTCACTCCGGATGTTTTATCCGATGCCGTGCGTGGACTGGTAGACGCCGGCAAACACATGAAAACCATGGAGTTAAAAAGCCAGATCAAACTGCTGTATCCCAGTGGGTTTGATCCTTCGCGAAGGACGCAGTTTGATGATCTGGAATTGATGGAGTATCTGCTCAACCCGTTAAAACATGAGTATGTATACGAAGATCTGGCAAAGGATTATCTGAATCGGATGTATCCGACGGGAGCGGATCTTCTTGACAAACGGTCGGTCAAAAAAGCGATGGCCGATGAGGAGGTTTCGGAGGCGTTTTTGAAATGGATCGGTTTTTATCTGGCAACGATTTGTGATGCTTATGAACCGATGGCGGATCTGTTACAGGAACAGGGCATGAAAGAACTGTATGAAGAGATCGAACGGCCCCTTTTGTTTGTTCTTGCAGATATGGAGATTGCCGGTATCCGTGCGGATGCAAGTGCATTGAAGACCTACGGCGATGAGTTATCCGTGCGGATCACCCAGTTGGAGCAGGAGATCTATGATTCGGCGGGGGAGCAGTTTAATATCAACTCGCCCAAACAACTTGGTGTGATCTTATTTGAAAAGTTACAGCTGCCCAACGGTAAGAAGACGAAGACCGGTTATTCCACGGCGGCTGATGTGTTGGACAAACTGGCACCGGACTATCCGATCGTTGCCCAGATCTTAGAATACAGACAGTTGACAAAATTAAAATCTACCTATGCGGATGGATTGGCCGGATGCATAGAGGAAGATGGAAGAATCCGTTCTACTTTTAACCAGACGATCACAGCCACCGGGCGTATCAGCAGTACGGAACCAAATCTTCAAAATATTCCGATCCGTATGGAACTGGGGCGTTTGATCCGAAAGGTATTTTTGCCGAAGGAGGATGCGGTATTTTTAGATGCGGATTATTCACAGATCGAGTTACGTGTGTTAGCCCATATGTCCGGAGATCAGACGTTGATCGATGCCTATCGTCAGGCACAGGATATTCACCGGATCACAGCCTCGCAGGTATTTCATATTCCCTTTGACGAAGTGACCGACCTGCAGAGAAGAAATGCAAAGGCTGTGAATTTTGGTATTGTATACGGAATCAGTTCTTTTGGGCTTGGTGAGGATCTCGGAATCACCAGACAGGAAGCAGCAGAATATATCAAGCAGTATTTTGCCACCTATCCAAAGATCAAGGAGTTTTTGGATCAGATGGTAGAACAGGCGAAAACAACCGGATATGCAACGACTTTGTTTGGCAGACGCCGTCCGGTACCGGAACTTTCTTCCAGCAATTTTATGCAGCGGAATTTCGGGGAGCGTGTGGCAATGAACTCACCCATTCAGGGAACTGCGGCTGATATCATAAAAATCGCCATGATACGGGTGCATGACCGTCTGGCGAAAGAAGGTTTATCTTCCAGACTGATCCTTCAGGTGCACGATGAACTTCTGGTTGAAACCCTTAGATCAGAGCAGCCACAGGTGGAAGCGGTTCTTTCAGAGGAAATGCAGCATGCGGCTTCACTGCAAGTGGCGCTTGAGATTGATATGCATAGTGGAAATAATTGGTACGAAGCAAAGTAGATTGTGTAGGATACCAGGAGATAGGAGCAGGCAGTTATGAAATTTATTGGTTTGACCGGTGGTGTGGGAGCCGGAAAAACAACGGTTTTAAAAGCAATGAAACAGAGGTATAGAGTGCGGATCCTCATTGCGGATGAGATTGCCCATGAGCAGATGGAGCCGGGAACACCCTGTTACAAAAAACTGCATGAGGCGTTTGGAAAGGATGATATCTGGCGGGAGGATGGCAGCATTCATCGTCCGAAACTGGCACAATTACTCTTTTCAGATGCTGAAAAACGGAGTATACTAAATGGCATCGTTCATCCCGCTGTGAAAACCTACATTCTCGGTGAAGTAGAAAAGGAGCGTCAGAAGGGATATTATGAATACGTGATCCTGGAGGCGGCACTGCTGATCGAGGATCATTATGATACACTTTGTGATGAATTGTGGTATGTATATGCATCCGAGCAGACCCGGAAAAAGCGTTTGATGGCAGATCGCGGTTATAGTGAAGAAAAGGTAGCACAGATCTTTTCCGCACAGCTTTCAGAGGAAACATACCGGAAGTACTGCTGCCGGGTGATCGATAATGACAAGGATGAAGCTTACGTATTAGAACAGATCAATCAACTATACAAGAGTGAGGAGAAACTAAATGGACGCACGCAGAGAGGATAAAAGCAGACTGGTTTTTGGCCTGGATATCGGAACGCGCAATGTGATCGGTACAGTCGGTTATCGGGATGACAATGAGACGTTTAATGTGGTTGCGATGTATTGTATGGAACATGGAACCCGCGCGATGCTGGATGGGCAGATCCATGATATCGGAAAAGTCGGAAAGACCATACAGGTTGTAAAAGCAAAACTGGAGGAGATGATCGAGCAACCATTAACAGATGTCTGTATTGCAGCGGCTGGTCGTGTTTTAAAGACGGTAACTACTCATGTGGATTATGAATTACCGGAAGAAACGGTGGTTACCAATGAGATGATCCATACATTGGAACTGCTGGGTGTGGAGCAGGCGCAGAATATTTTGCGCGAGCAGAACGACACAAAATATCGTTTTTATTGCGTAGGATATTCCGTTGTCAAATATTATATCAATGACGAAGTGTATTCCAATCTTGAGGGACACAAGGCAGAAGTGATCTCTTTGGATATCATTGTTACGTTTTTACCGGAAGATGTTGTGGACGGTTTGTATTCTGCAGTTGCCATCGCAGATCTGGAAGTTGCGAATCTTACATTGGAGCCTATTGCAGCGATCAATGTAGCGATCCCCCAGAATTTCCGGATGTTAAATATCGCCCTTGTGGATGTGGGCGCAGGCACTTCCGATATTTGTATCACGAAGGACGGAAGCATTATTGCCTATGGCATGATCCCCTATGCGGGAGACGAGATCACAGAGGTGATCGTGCAGCATTATCTGGTAGATTTTAATATGGCGGAGCACATCAAACGTGCTTCCACGGTGGATAATGAGGTAGAGTTTGAAGATATCATGAGCATTACCCACCGGATTCCCTCCAAGGAAGTGTGGGAATTGGTCGCTCCCGTTGTCGATAAACTGGCAAAGGGTGTTGCCGAGAAGATCATCGATCTGAATGGCGGAAAAACGGTCAGCGCAACATTTGTCGTTGGCGGAGGCGGAAAAGTACATGGTTTTGTGGAACGTCTGTCAGAGGAACTGGAGATCGCTTCGGAGCGTGTTGCTTTACGCGGACAGGAAGTATTAAAATCAGTTAATTTTTTGCAGCCGGATATTGAAAAAGATCCGTTGATCGTAACCCCCATCGGCATCTGTTTGAATTACTATGATCAGAAAAATAATTTTATCATGGTAAGATTCAATGGCGAGCGCATAAAGTTATACGACAATAACAGGCTGACCATCGTAGATGCAGCGCTTCAGGCAGGCTTTCCCAATGAGTATCTGTTCCCCCGCCGTGGTCAGGCAATCAACTTTACCGTAAACGGAAAGCAGCGTATGATCCGCGGAGAAGCCGGCGAATCATCTCTTGTCCGGTTAAACGGCAGAGAGGTAAATATCAATACGCCGCTGGAGCCGAATTGTGAGATCGAGATCATTCCTTCCACCGTTGGAGAAGATGCAGTGTATACGATCGAACGTTTAGAGGAGTACACTTCATCCACGATTTCCTTTGAAGTTAATCATAAAATGGTGACCTGTCCCAGATTTGTTCAGGTCAATGAAAAATTAGAGCCGCCCACCTATCAGGTACAGGACGGAGACCGGATCGAAGTCCGTAATTACTATACAGTTGCGCAGCTTGCGGAATTTATGGATGTGGAGATCGATCCGGATCAGGATGTGCTTGTAAATAACCGGGTAGAAACGATGGATGCGCAGATTTATGAGAATTTTAGTGTGGACTGGGCGGTACTTGCATATCGCACCGCAAAAGAAGATATGCGGGAGGACACTTCCGAAGTCGCAGCAGTAGAAACAGAACGTTCAGAGGAGTCGGTTGCGCCCACGGAACTTGCCGGGGAAACCCTGCAGGAACCTGCCACGACTGCTGAAGGTGGAACCGAAGGCACGCCGGACGGGGAACCGGAAGAAGCGCCGAAGGAACCCATCGAGCGGAGTGTATTTGTGAACGGCGAATTGATCGTGATGCAGGGAAAAGCAGAATATGTCTTTATAGATGTTTTTGACTACATTGATTTTGATCTGTCTGATTCCAGAGGACGGGCGATCATTACCATGGTAAATGATAAGAATGCGTTCTACACCCAGACGCTGGAAGAGGGTGATGAGATCGTGATCCGCTGGGAAGAAAGTTAGAGGCGGAAACATGAGATTGTGTAGTATAGCAAGCGGAAGCAGTGGAAATTGCATTTTTGCAGGATCAGAGAATCACCATATCCTGATCGATGCCGGCATCAGCGGAAAGCGGATCCGTGAGGGGCTGGAACAACTTGGCGTGAAGCCGGAGGAAGTGGGTGGCATTTTTGTCTCCCATGAGCATGCGGATCATATACAGGGGATCGGCGTCATGGCAAGACGTCATGGATTGCCGATCTATGCAACGGAAAAGACGATCCGGGCCATCCAGTCGTGTTCGTCGGTAGGAAACATAGATAAAGGGCTGTTTCATGTGATCCATCCGGATGAGTCTCTGACGATCGGGGATCTGTCCATCGAACCGATCCGGGTATCCCATGACGCCGCCGATCCGGTGATGTATATCGTACATCATGAAGGCCGTTCGGCAGCAGTTGTGACTGATCTTGGAAAATATGATAATTATTTGATAGACAAACTGCAGGGTGTTCATGTATTATTGTTAGAAGCAAATCACGATGTGCGGATGCTGGAGATGGGAACCTATCCATATCC
>CAMBUC010000064.1 GCA_945871045.1 uncultured bacterium | reverse complement strand
AAACAACGTGTGGTGGAATTTACCTCTGCACTGGAATTTACTTTTTCAAGTCAGCCAAATACTACTATCTGCATATTATTCTATTCTCGTTACTTTTGTATTATTTTCATATACTATGAGCTGTATTTGGAGGTCACCCACTATGGACTATGTTTTCCTTGGAAAACGAATTCGCGAAGAGCGTCTACGCTTAAATCTGACGCAGGAAAAGCTGGCAGAGGCATGTGGCATATCTACTGCATACCTTGGTCAAATTGAGCGCGGTGAACGATGCATTACCCTTGATAAACTAATTCCATTGGCAAATTGTCTGGGAACTACGATTGATTTTCTTCTCTCTGATTACATCAGTCCTCAGAACGATACTAATTTTAATATATTAGTCCAACTATTCCAAGGAAGAAGCGACCAAGAAAAGGAATTAGCTGTACATCTCCTCAAACTACTGTTCTCCTACACCGATGGACACCTTTAATTGATACATTTTTATACAATTCCCAGTTAAATCACCTATAATATGAAAAATATATGCCCGGTATGCATCTTTGCATACCGGACACCTAATTCAACAAAATCAGATATACCAAACCATCCCATCAGCGTAAATAAGATCATAAAAGACCATGTTTGCTCCTTCAAAACAACCCCAACTTTGTCCTCCTTTTCCATATCCCTTGCCGTTATTAAGGAGGTAATTATTCACTTTGTAAAGTTTTCCTTCTGAATCGTATTCCAGTTTTGAATACGCTCCGTACACAGTGATGTCACTTTTGTTTTCCAACTTATAACGCAAATAATCATCCAGCACTTCAAGCGACCAGTCCGCATCCACCTTGGTACTCTTATTACCTACTTGATGAATATCGGATCCTGTTACATCAAGCTTAATATGCTCAATTTCTTCTGATGCCATAAAATAAACTCTCTGCTCACCCTTTGCTTTTAAGCTAACATAGCACTCTCCCGGATCTTCATACACACTATCGCAGTTTTCTCCATATCCTTTGAATCTTATTGTCGCAACGAAAGGACGGTTTGTTTTATTTTTTACAATCACACTGGCGCATCGATCACTCTCCCTCTGGAATCCTTTTAGGCTCATAATCGCACTTTCATTCTTGAAATTCTTTACGATAATATTTCGTGTTAACTTTCGTTTTCCGGATTTAACTGTTATCTTTGCTTTCCCTGCCTTTTCTGCTACAAGAACATTACTATCGGCCGATACCACAGACGGATTGCTGGACGTACATTTGATTGGTCCGGCAGCCCCCGCTGTGGCACGTACGACTACTCTTTCACCCATTCCGTCAACTACCCACATTTCCTGATTATTAGCCAAGTTCACTTTCAGTTTGCTCGCTGCCTGCGCTTCCAAGCTCGTCTCAGCAATGTTGTTTGCGCCAACAAGACCTGTCACCGCCATCGATAATGCCACTACAAATCCTAATACCTTTCGTTTCATCAACTGTGTTCTTTTCATATGAACAGCCCTCCTTATGTTTGATAAAAAGAGCGTACCATAGTCCTATGACACACACTGTCATTGCGAAAATTTTTTCTACGATCCAGCAAGTGCCTTGCCGGCTGGGACTAGCCCAGGATATACCATAGTTATAATATATATATTTCACAAAAAACGAGATACCGTGCCTTTACAGGTGTCATTGCTCGCATCGAAACCGAAACAGCATGTCACAGACATAAAACTTCAGGAACTGGCACAAGTTATCGCCACTACCTTTGTCTATCTGATCGAGAGAACAAGAAAAAGCCCTTGTGGACAATACATCACAACAAGGGCTCTTTACTTATCTGTCTTCAGCAAAGTAACATTTTAAATATTCGCCTATTTGTTTATGCCGCATATTCTACAATTGCAACTTCTGTCAGGGCTTCTTTCAGTTTCTTTACAATTTCCTCAATCCGGGCAACCACCTCACCACTATAGGAGACTTCGCCACACTGACTGCACTTATGGCACGGCACATGCTTTATAATAATAAAATGTCCATCCAAGTCCACCATATAATTGCAGAAATCATCCCGCATTTCTCCCTTGCAATAAAAACATCTATCCATACGATCATTCCTTTCTCTTTTTCAGCGCTTCGTCCCACTGAGATGGATCGGGTTCATACGCTGTTATTAGCCAAAGCTTGTTTTCACCAATGCCTACAACCACATGTATCTTTCGCCCGTTAAGCGTCATACCCAATATCAAACAGCTTGGATAGGGATAATCATCGGGATATTCCTCTATGATCTCCCCATTTTTTATAACTTCTTTGATTTCTTCATAAGAAATATGCCGCTGTTGGCATCTCATCAGAATATGTTGTGTTACCTCAATCGTTGCGTCCCTACACAGCACTTTAATCTGATCTATGTCCATTTGATATCATCTCCCCTCTCCGCTCCTATTATGTCCGTTTGTAATATTATACCCTCCCTGCTCAAATTTGTACACTCCTTTTGCATCCATGGCACTAACATGATTTTCTATACTCATTTCTATCACATCTCCATACAATATTATTGGAGGAGACTGCGCGATGATTTCCTATGAACCTTTTTGGAACACACTGAAAGAAAAGAATGTTACCATTTATCATCTCATTCACAAAAATGGTATCAATTCCAACACGATAAATAGAATTAAGAAAAATGCGAGTATCACGACATACACGCTGGATCGCTTATGCCATGTTTTAGGGTGTTCTGTGCAGGATATCATCTCCTACGCCCCGGACGATGACGATTCGGATCAGTAGACTTCGTCTTCATTTACCGAATGAGCCAAGCCGTTTATACTCTTCCACGGCTACATACATTTTAGCATACCGTTGTGACAGATACTGTCACCTCTGTTATTTTTTATTAACAAATCAAACGGGCACTTGAAATCTCAAGTACCCGTTTCTATCACCTACTTAAAAAGTTGATCGGCACCAGTTTCTGGTTTGCCCTCAGTTTGTATAAAAAACTTGATTTCTCCGTTAGAAATTCCCTCCATTCCATCCCCAGTCCTTGATGCCCTGATAGGTGACATACACATTGCTGCCGGGAATGTCCAGTTCATCTGCCAATATACCGCAAATCTCACCGGTCATCTGATCATAAGCGGATGATGGTGCATTGCCATACAAACTAACAGCCACGTATGCACCTTTTTCCAGTTTCTTTCCGCCAAGGTACAGATCATAGTTGTCCTCAAATCCCACCATAAGATAGGTCTCCGTCTTTCCTAACAGGCTGACCGCCTGTCCCAATCTTGTCTTGATACACTCCTTCTTTTCCGGTGTTACCGGCACTGTAATTTTTGAATCAATAAACGGCATTTCTTTTTCCTCCTACTTTTTTCTAATGTCCATGCCTCTCCTCACATACCTAAAGATACATCCTTGATATTGGCGCAATCTTTATAACGCTGCGGACACTTTTCGGTGAGAATGACCGAATCCTCCATACTGCCAAAGGTGACCGAACTAACATAGTCAAACTTTGATGAATCGCACAGCACATAACTTTTCCGGCACTGCTCGATGGCAGTCTGTTTGATCAGCGCTTCGCCCGCATCCGGTGTCGTCAGACCCTCGCCCCGGCTGACACCGTTTGTTCCGAAAAATCCCTTTGTAAAATGATAGCCCCGGAGCGTCTGAAGCGCCTGGCTTCCCACAACGGCTTCCGTAGAACTTTTGAGTTCGCCGCCGATCAGATACACATGCAGTCCCTTTGCTGCAAGACGCTGTGCATGTACCACTGCGTTTGTCACGATGGTTGCGCTTGTTTCTGTTATGTAGTCGATCATACATCCGGTAGTGGTCCCGGCATCCAGATAGACGAAATCCGACGGCTCGATCAGTGAAGCCGCATAGCGCGCGATCTCGTTTTTTTCCGACACATTTTTGTCCTGCTTCTGTTCTACCGTGGGTTCCTTGGATTCAAAGGTCAGATCCGACGCCACCGCGCCGCCAAATACCCGCACCAGTCTGCCAGCCTGGTCCAACGCATTGATATCTCTTCTGGCCGTAGACTCTGAAATATGTAATAACTCACAGATCTCTGTCACTGTGACGCTCTTTTTTTCCTCTATGAGTTCCAAGATTTTTTCATAGCGCTGTTCTGTTAACATTTCCCACCTCATATCTGTTCGGTACTTGCGCAGTTCCAATGCCACCGGCAAGGTCCAAACCTTTTTTATACATTACAACCCGCCGGACAAACATGTCCCGCGGGTCGTGATAGTGAAATCTTATGCGACTGAGCCAAAGGGCGCTCCTTATGGCAAAGGGCACTCCTCGTGGCAAAAGGAACGTCCCCTATAACTGCCCAACGTTGGTCTCGCGGATGATCTTGCGCAGGGGAAGGATACGTCCGGGTGATACGGATAACTCGTCCACTCCCATTTTTAAGAATTCCTGCGTCAGTTCCAGATCGGCGCCAAGGTCTCCGCAGATGCCGACCCAAATGCCTTTTTTGTGTGCATTTTCCACAACCATGCGGATCATGCGCAGCACTGCGGGATGGTGGGGATCGTAGAACTCGTCCAGTTTGGTATTCTGACGGTCGATCGCCAGTGTATATTGAGTCAGGTCGTTGGTTCCGATACTGAAGAAATCTACTTCCTCTGCCAGCAGGTCACTGATCATCACTGCTGCCGGAGTTTCGATCATGATTCCCTGCTCAACCTCTCCGTATTCGATACCCTGAGCATCCAGTTCGGCTTTTACTTCTGCGACGATCGCTTTGATCTTTCGCACTTCCTCGACGCTTACGATCATTGGATACATGATCGCGATCTTACCGAAGGCACTGGCACGGAACAGCGCACGAAGCTGTGTCTTAAAGATTTCCGGTCTTGTCAGACAGATACGGATCGCACGGCAGCCCATGGCAGGATTTTCTTCTTTTTCCATCTCGAAGTAATCACACTGCTTGTCGGCTCCGATATCCAATGTACGGATGATCACGCGCTTTCCTGCCAAAGTCTGCGCCACCTGTTTATAGATCAAAAACTGCTCTTCCTCAGTCGGATAATGGTCTCGCTCCAGATAGATGAATTCGCTTCGGAACAAACCGATTCCACCGGCATCATTCTGAATGACAGTCGCAAGATCTTTACTGTTCCCGATATTTGCGTACAAGAGCATCTGCTTTCCGTCAAGAGTTACATTTTCTTTTCCCTTTAAGGTCTCCAACAGTTCTTTCTGCTCTAAAAATTCCTGCTGCTTTTTCTCAAGCAGCTCCATGGTCGCTTCATCCGGTTCTACATAAATTTTTCCTGCTGCACCATCAACCACTGCAAACTTGCCGTCTACGGTTTCGTCTGCTGCCAGATTTGTTCCTACAAGTGCGGGAATGCTCATGGTACGCGCCAGAATCGCAGTATGAGAGTTCAGTGAGCCGTGTACCGTGACAAAGGACAGCACTTTGCTCTTGTCCATCTGTACGGTCTCAGAGGGGGCCAGGTCATCTGCCACGATGATCACCGGTTCATCCGATGCCAGATCCGCATCGGAAACGCCGCTTAAGATCCCCAGCACACGCTCGGAAATATCCTTCACATCTGCGGCCCGGGCACGCATATAATCATCGTCCATGGCGGCAAACATTTCCGAGAAGTTATCCCCGGTAGTAGCCACCGCATACTCTGCATTGACATGTTCCGTGCGGATGATGTTTTCTACGGATTCATTGTAATCATCGTCCTCCAGCATCATCTGGTGTACCTCAAATATCGCTGCGTTTGCCTCTCCCACTTCAAGGAGCGCCTTGTCGTACAGACCCTGCAACTGCTGCATAGCCTTCTCACGGGCCTCCTGATAGCGGGTCACTTCTGCTTCCTCATCCTCGATTTTCTGACGTTTTACCTGCTTTTCGTTCTTTTTGTATACGCAGATCTTTCCCATGGCGATTCCGCCAAAAACACTTTTTCCTTCATATATCTGCATAGCTGTCCTCCTACAGTTTTGCTTTCATAAATGCTTCGATCGCTTCGCATGCGGCATCCTCATCTGCTCCGTCGAAAGTCATCTTTACCTCATTTCCGTTCTTTACCGCAAGGCTCATAAGTCCCAAAATCTTTTTGCAGTCACCTGTCTTTCCGTCCTTTGTCAGTGTGATCTTGCACTCAAATTGTTTGGCTTCCTTTACGAGTTCTCCTGCGGGCCGTGCGTGGATTCCTTCCGGATCAGTGATGATGTAGTTAAATTCTCTCATTATGACGCCCTCCTTTCTATTGATTATACTATACTTTTCTTTAAAATGCCAAGCAAAACTGCAGAAACTAGTGTTCCGGCAAGCAGTGCCACCAAATACAGCCATGCATTCCCTACTACCATGAATACAAAGATTCCGCCATGAGGGGCCATGAGCGTACACTGAAATGCCATGGAGATCGCTCCTGCTACTGCAGATCCTGCGATACATGCGGGAAGTACATGAAGGGGATCAGATGCCGCAAAGGGGATGGCTCCTTCTGTAATGAATGCCAGACCCATGATAAAGTTTGTGGGTCCTGCCTCACGCTCTTCCTTTGTAAATTTGTTTTTGAACAGCAGCGTTGCCAGCGCGATTGCGCAAGGAGGTGTCATTCCGCCGACCATAACTGCTGCCATAATGTCATAATTACCTGCTGCGATCGCTGCGGTACCAAACACGTAAGCCGCCTTGTTAAAAGGACCGCCCATATCGATGGCCATCATTCCACCCAGTACCAGTCCAAGGAGGATCTTGCTGGTCTGGCCCATCGTAGCTAACAAACTATTTAAACCGATATTGATACCACCCATCACAGGCTCTACGATAAATGTCATAAATAATCCAAGGATTAAAATACCAAATACGGGATACAAAAGAACAGGTGCGATCTTTTCAATTGCCTCCGGCAATTTTTCACATACCTTTCTGAGTAAAAGGATCACATATCCGGCTACAAAACCTGCTACTAATGCACCGAGGAAACCGGACTTTCCGTTGGCCGCCATCATTCCGCCTACAAAACCAAGGGCTAACGCAGGGCGGTCACCGATCGCCATACCGATAAATCCGGCAAGGATGGGTAACATGAATCCGAAGGCAGTTCCGCCGATGCCCTTTAACAGCGCTGCTACCGGTGTGATCGTACCAAAGTTACCACGCAACTCCTCCGGAAGTGCATTCAGATCTACCGATAAACCGTCGATCAAAAATGCCAGGGCGATCAGGATTCCGCCTCCTACTACGAAGGGAAGCATGTGGGAGACACCATTCATCAGATAGGTATAGATCTTATGTCCTGCCCCACCGCTCTTTTCTGCCTGCTGCTTTGCAGGTGCGGATGCATCGTGATAAACAGGCACATTGCCGGATATTGCCAGTTCCACCAGTTCGTTGGCTTTGCTGATTCCATCGGAAACCTGTCGGATGATTACTTTTTTTCCTTCAAAGCGGCTCATGGGAACCTGTGCATCGGCTGCGATGATGATGCAGTCTGCCTCTGCGATCTCCTTGTCTGTCAAAACATTTTTTGCGCCGCCGGATCCTCTGGTCTCAACTTTTACAAAACAATTATGTGTTTTTGCTGCTTTTTCAATTCCTTCTGCCGCCATATAAGTATGGGCAATTCCGGTGGGGCAGGAAGTGACTGCCAGGATCTTGTGCTGTGCATGCTCCTTTGAACCTGTATCCGCCAAACGCTCGTCGATGCCCTGTTTTTCCGTATCCGCCTGGTCAATGATCGAAAGAAACTCATCTGCTGACGCTGCATTTTTCAGACGTTCTGTAAATTCTTCGTCCATTAACAAAACGGACAGTTTGCTAAGTACATCCAAATGGATATTGTCCTCCGTATTGGGAGCAGCGATCAAAAAGATCAGATGCACCGGCTCGCCATCCAGCGAATCAAAATCCACACCGTTTTTTACGACCATTGCCGCAAGACCCGGCTTACTTACTGCATCACATTTTCCATGAGGAATCGCAATGCCTTCCCCGATACCTGTGGTGCTTTCTTCTTCTCTCGCATATACCTGCCTGCGATAGCCTTCTTCATCATTGATCTTTCCGCTCTTTGCCATCAAAGCGACCATCTGGTCTAACGCCTCGTTTTTGTTTCCCGGCGCGCCGTCTAAGCAAATGCTGCGCCGATCCAATAATTCTGTGATCCTCATTCGATTTTCCTCCAAGATTTTGTCTTTGTCTGCATGTTTGCAGTTACTGATTCTTTACGACTTCGTCATACAATGCTTTTACTTCCGCTCCGGTTGCCAGATTCTCTGAAAAAGCGCTGGCGCTGCCGGCGGCGACCCCCATATAAAAGGCATGGCGGTATGCGGTCTGTTCCATCCAGCCTGCCAGAAATCCTGCCACCATGGAATCTCCCGCGCCCACACCGTTCACAAGCGTTCCCTTTGGTGTCGGCGTAGAAAAAATCTGTCCGTCAACTGTCGCAAGCACCGCCCCTTCGCCTGCCATGGACACCAGCACGTTTCTTGCGCCCATTTCCTGCAGTTTCTTCGCAAAGGGCACCACCGATTCTCTCGTGGTAAGTGTGACTCCAAAGATCTCACCCAGTTCATGATTGTTGGGCTTGATCAAAAACGGGTGATGCATAAGCACATTGAGCAGCAGTTCCTTCGTCGCATCTACCACGATCATGACACCTCTGCCTTCCAGCCTCTCCATGATCCGGCTGTACATGTCATCCGGCATGGACGCGGGAATGCTTCCAGCCAGTACCAGAATATCGCCTTCCTGCAAACAGTCTAACTTTTCCATCAGCAGTTCGATGGTTTCTTCCCCGATCACAGGGCCTGCCCCGTTGATCTCTGTTCCATCAATGGATTTCAGTTTTACATTGATGCGGGAGATCCCGTTTTCTACCCGTATAAAATCTGACGGAACATTCATCTGTTCCAGTCTGCGAATGATCTCGTCACCGGTAAATCCGGCAACGAAGCCCAGCGCCGTGCTTGGGATTCCCAGATTCCCCAGCACAATAGACACATTGATTCCCTTTCCACCGGGAAGCATCAATTCCGAACTGGTCCGGTTTGTCATGCCAAGCCGAAAATCATCTACGGAGACAATGTAATCCAGGGATGGATTAAATGTAACTGTATAGATCATTTCTTTTTCTCCTCCGTTCATTTTTATCTGTTGAACACATTATACATTCAAACTCATTCAAAATCAATCAAACTAATTCACAAATAACTTCGAACTTTTTTAGTGATGATGCACAAACTCGGTCAAAATCAATCAATTTCATTCACAGTCAGATCATTTTTGCGCAAGCCTCTACATAGTTATGCTCATTTTTCCTATTTTTACTCACAAACGCAAAAAGAATCCTGCGATTCCAATCGCGTATCTGCTTCTGCCGGTATCACATAACTGCCGTCCTTCTGCTGCACACGGCCTTTCACATTATCGCTGAACATCGTCACAAAAAAGAGGGCGGAATCACCCGCCCTCCAAATCTATTCCTTTATTTATTTTTC